>NZ_JAWRHZ010000040.1:0-52831 GCF_040308045.1 Proteiniborus sp. | reverse complement strand
AAAGTCTTGTGCATAGGAAAACACTAATCTGCCATTTACTGTACCATAACCTGATACTACTCCTTCTCCTGGTGACTTTGTTTTTTCCATGCCGAAGTTTGTACATCTGTGCTCTACAAATGTATCAACTTCTACAAAGCTTCCTTCATCGAATAATAGATTTAGTCTTTCTCTTGCTGTCAATTTACCTTTTTTATGCTGTTTTTCAATTTTGTCTTTGCCGCCACCTTCAGCTATTTTTTCTTTAGCTAAACGTAGCTGATTAAGCTTGTTCTTTGCCATAAAAAATCCTCCTTCTAAATCAAATAATCAGTTAAGCTTATTAAAATAACAACCCTACTATTTTTTAATCGTCAACAAATGGTAGCATACTGTTGTAGAAATAATGTCGGTGATTTTAAGACAAAAATAAGGAGTTTACTACAACAAAATAGTGGTTAAGAAACCATAGATAAGCAAGCTCATAACTCAAACTATATTGCTGTATAAACTCCTCAATAGCTTTAGATGTCTAGACTTAAAATGCAAAATTAATCATATTTATTACACCACCGATGACTAAGACTTTTTAGAAACTACATAATTATATTAGTTTAACTAAAAATGCATTATTCCTAGCCCAATGGTCTTATGATTCGTTAGCATATGTATTGCCATGTCTCCAAAAATAGCTACAGCAATCCAATCGTCTTTTTTGACTATTGCTATTTTTAGTTGGAAACTCTGGCATAAAGATACATCTATTTTAATGCTATAACAGGCCTCTACAGTAGCATGAACTAAAGCATGTGCCTGTTTTGAGTCTTTTTCAATTAGTTTTGAATTTAAGCATGCCCCAACAGTAGAGTTAACTATTTTCTTTCTTAAGTCATAGTCCATTCCAGATGCTCCTGTTACCACACAGGTATAACCTTGTTCAGTAAACATATTTCTGTAATACTCTTCTTCCTCTCTACTGCCTGTTAACGCAAGTGTAACTGCTACTTTCTCTATACAATCATTTTCAGTGACTGAATAAGGAAATTGTTTATCATTTTTCATATACTACTCACTCTCCACTATAATAATTATTTCCTTCTGTATTTACTCCTATTATATATCTTGCTATAAAATCGTCAATTAATTTCACTAACTACTTATATTTATAGTTATTAAATGAATTTTATTTCTTTCTTACCATTCTGTTTAACTATGTTCTCTAATATTGTAAGTGAGCCTAAAGCATCATTAATATTTACCAACTCAACTGGAGAATGTGAATATCTTCTAGGAACAACTAGCATAGCACATGGTATTCCTTTTCCTGCAAAAGATAAACGTGCTGCATCTGTTGCATATCCTTCTCCTACTAATGTTGTATATTGAACATTTACACCTGCCACTTTTGCCTGCTCTTCTATAATCTCAATCACACCTGGATGAGAATAAGTAAATAATAATCCAAATAATACTCCATCGGCTATAACACATGCAGGTCCCTTACCTAAGTATATAGGTAAATCTCTTTCAGCATTAACATCTGGTGTATCTCCTGATGGTATAGTATCTATCACTATAGCATAATCAGGCTCTATCCTATTCCCAACCATGAAGGCTCCCTTCATTCCAGTTTCTTCTTGAACTGTAGCAACACCATAAACAGTTCCTTCAAATTCCACATCTTTGATTTGTCTAAATAATTCAATTAATATTGCGCAATTCATTCTGTTGTCAATAGATTTTGTACAGATATAATCCTTATTAGCCATTTCCATAAAATCACTTCTGTATCCAATTGGATCACCTACACGAATCCCTAAATTTTCTACTTCTTCTTTTGATGAAGCCCCTACATCAATATAACATTCTTTACTGGAGTTCACTTTTTTTGCTTCTTCAGGTGTTTGTAAATGTCCTGGTTTAATTCCAATAATTCCAGGTATACTCCCTTTTATTAAAACCTTTCTTCCCTCTAATACTTTATCTGATGCTGTTCCAATTTTGTTAAACAGAATAAATCCATTAGGTAATATATTTTTAACACTAAATCCTATTTCATCAGAGTGAGCAGCTATCATTAGCTTAGGGCCAGGTTTATTACCATGCTTCACTGCTATAACATTGCCGTTAGGATCTACTATTACTTCATCAGCATATATTTCTAATTTTTCTTTCATATATTTAACTACTTCTTGTTCACTTCCTGACACTCCAACTAAGCTAGTCAATTCTTTTAAACTTTCTTTTAGACTTTCTTTCATTGATATCATCCTCCGTTTATGAATTTCTAAATTCTATTATTTTAAAATACCTTTTTTATAAAGCAACCTAGATATAAGTATGTTTCCGAAAATTGCAATAATAATTGCTAACCATGTAGGTGCAGAAGTAAATTTAATGACAATAATGGATAGAGGTAAAGCAATTACTGCTATTTTAGGTTGTTGAACAGCAAATTGACCATATAAAGCACCAAAGATTGCTGGTAAAGTATAAAACTCAAATGCCACTTTTACTGAACCTGGCAATACATTTAATATTGATGATCCAGCTAGTACTGCAATAGTTAAGAAAAATAGATTAGTAATAACTGATCCTGCAATACCTAAGGTGGAGATAATTTCACCCTGCTTGCTTCCAGTTTTAACACCTACTGCTGCTTGAGCAGTTGCAGATGCAGGTAATCTCACATTAGATATATTGCCTGATAGAATTCCTATATATGATCCTGTCATTCCAAGGATTGGGTAATATGAAAATGGTTCTACAAAATAAAATGCTCCAAATATAGTTGCTACACTTAACCAAGATCTTAATGCTACAGACAAAGGTGGAAAAACTCCATATTTAATATATAAATATATATTAGGTAAAAAAGAAAAAACCATTGCTAGGCTTACTGTAGCTATTCCAATTTTTATCGATGGCTTTACCCATGTTTGATTAAAATCTGAATTGTTTGAAATGCTATTAGCATTTGTATTTTCGCTCATATTTTTTCCTCCTATCCAATTATAGTTCCAGCTACCATGCCAATTATCAATGCAAAACCTAAAGCATATTCTTTAAGCCAATTTATATTTTTTGATAACTTACTTAAAAAAGCCATGGATAATGCTCCTCCTAATACGGCTGCGAGTTTTCCTCCGCCCACTAGTATATTCGGAGCAGATAAGTATCCAAACAGCCCTAATGTTGCGGCTGCAGCTAATATTGAAACCCACTTAGAATCTCCCCCACCAATTTTCTGCCTTAACTTCTCCATTCTATGAGTAAATAAGACTACCACTAGTAACCACCCTAAGCCATTGACTGACATAGTCCACCAGGAAGTAGCTAATGCAGTTAAATCATAGTCTGGAGACCCAAGTTCTACGCCAAGAGTTTGGGCCCCAACTTGAGCAGCACTAAGCTCAGTAGGAGAGCTACCAATCATTGATAATCTCATCCAAGTCAAAGGACCTCCTATTACTGCTGCCATGCCAAACACTACTACAAATACAGATATTGATGGTCCAATAGAACTGATTATTCCACTTCTTAGTCCTTTTACGCATTGCTGTTTTGATAAGCCAACCTTCTCGGCATTTTTAAAAGCTAATCTCACATAAAGAATTGATTGAACTAGAACTACAGATACAGCTATTAAAGCACATATCCAAACACCTAAACTGTTTGATACAGTTGAAACACTTACATTACTTGTCATTTGAAAACTCCTTTCATATAGTATTTAATGGATAAAATTTTAATCTATATGAACTAAAAGTTTATATGCTGCTTTTAATAAACTTCTAGTTTTTTAATGTATAATGTCTGATAAGCAAACGTTTTTCTGTAGTATGTTGTTTCTTGACCTCTTGGATTTTAGTCTTGTCCTATTTTGACATAATAAGTAAATTGTTTTTGAAAATAAAAAAAGAGTGAACAAATCACATTGACAGCACTGCTATCAACGTTTTTATCACTCTTCACTCTTCACTCAAATTATTATTAAATTGTTATAAAACTCTGTTGATTGATTTACTTACAATTAAATGTTATCACTTTAAAGTTTCTTTTGCAATATATTTTTTAAAAATTTATTAACAAAGATAAAAAAAGTGGAAACTTTATTGTATTATATCTTTGAGACAAATTCCTTTCCATACTCTCTAGCTCTTACTATTGCATCTTCATTAGGATTCCATAACTCTCTTATACCATCATTTACCACATCAAATCCAGCTCTCTTAAGCTCTTCAGTAATTAGCTTCACTGATTCTCCACCCCAACCATAGCAGCCAAAAGCAGCAGCTTTTTTGTTTTTAAATGAAAGCCCTTTTATCATTTCTAGTATTGCAGCAGCTCCATGTAGTAAGCCTTTATTAACAGTAGGGCTACCTACTAGAATAGCTTTTGACTTAAACACTTCAGTTAATATATCGTTCTTATCTGATCTTGAAATATTATATAGCTTTACTGTAATCCTATCATCTACTGACTTAATGCCTTCTGCAATGGCCTCAGCAAGTCTTCTAGTTCCTTCCCACATAGTATCATAAAGAAGAGTTATTTGGTTTTCTTGATAAGCATTAGCCCATTCCATGTACTTTTCAATAATCTGTGTAGGATTATCTCTCCAGATTACACCATGGCTAGTACATATCATATTGACTGGTAGATTAAAACTAAGTACTTCTTCTATTTTTTTCTTAACTAAAGGACTAAATGGAGTTAATATGTTTCCGTAGTATTTTATTGCCTCTTCATATATCTCATTTTGATCTGCTAAATCATTAAATAGATGTTCTGTTGCATAATGCTGTCCAAAAGCATCATTACTAAATAATATATTTTCTCCTGTCATATAAGTAAACATGCTATCTGGCCAATGGAGCATTCTTGCCTCAACAAATATTAACTTACTGTTACCTATATCTAGTTCATCACCTGTTTTTACCTCAACAAAATTCCAATCCTGATGATAATGTCCTTTAAGGGACTTTACTCCATTAGAAGTACAGTAAATAGGTGTATCTGGTATTTCCTTCATAAGCTCAACAAGTGCACCACTATGGTCTATTTCTCCATGGTTCATAACTATGTAATCAATTTCATTTAAATTAATTTCTTTTTTCAAATTTTCTACAAATTCTTTTGCATAGGGAAGCCAAACCGTGTCAATAAGAACAGTTTTTTCATCACGAATTAAATAAGAATTATAAGAAGAGCCCTTATGAGTAGACAATTCCTCTCCATGAAAAGACCTAAGCTCCCAGTCAATTTTCCCTACCCAAGTAACTTTGTCAGTAATTTTACGCCCCATCGTCATACCTCCTAAAATATTTTATATTATTAAATTCTGATCTATACATAACTAAGATAACAAGTTTTAATATTGCTATTTAAACATTCCTTTTTTATTGTTTCTATATTTTACTTGTTTTATTAGTTATGTTTAGCTAGTTCGTTTAAAGCAACTAATTATATATGTACATATATTTACACTTTGTTAATTTATATACCCATAAACCTATTATTAATCTCAAACTTTTAATTTTACAGTACAAGTAATCCGAAAAATATTAGACTCTCTATAGTAATTTCAAGCTTTATATTGAATTATACTCTAATAGTGCATTAATATCTAGACATAGTTTAATTGTTAAAATTAATAAAATAATATTACATATAAGTAAATTTTCCTTTATAATAGATACAATAGTACTAAGTCAAAATTGAAAAACATAATAAACGAAAAAGGAGAATAAAGAAATAATATGGAGAGTAAAAAATACTTTTTCCGTTTAGTAAATATTTGTTTAGTTCTACTGATTATATTATTATTTACTAAATTAAGTGATTTGTTTTTTCGATTAGCAGACGTCTTGAGAATATTTATAACCCCTATAATAATTTCTGTATTTTTGTATTATGTCTTAAGACCTGTAGTTAGAAAGTTGGAAAACAAAAAAATCAATAAAGGTCTTTTAGTTTTAATCGTTATTCTGATTTTCATCTTATTATTATCTGTTTTATTTATTTATGGAGGAGCTGTTCTAAAAGACTTATTTGGGAGTTCTTTTTTTACAAATATAGATAAAAATATTGATTTCAAAGGTCTCTTAGATAATACAATAAATTTTCTTCCTGAAGATTTTGATATAACAGACAAGATAATAAGTGGACTTAAAGAAATATTAGTAGGAGTAAGTTCCAATATAGCAGGAGTTTTTTCTCAAATAGGTGACATAGGAACTCAAATCGTTTTAGTGCCATTTATATTGTTTTACTTGCTAAAGGATGATAAAAAATTTGCAAAAAAATTCATATCAATCATGCCAAAAGCATACAAAAACCACATAATAAATACTTTGTCAAGTTTAGATGATATTCTGTCTATTTATATATCTGGTCAAATTATAGTTACTTTTATTATTGGTTCTTTAATGTTTATTGGATATTTAATAATAGGATTGCCTAATGCTTTGCTAATGGGACTTTTCGCCATGGTAACCTCTGTGATTCCTTTTTTAGGTCCTTTTTTAGGCATATTACCAGCCTTATTAATTGGGTTAACTATCAGTTGGACTATGATATTTAAAATAGTTGTTATTGCAGTAATAGTTCAGCAGGTTGAGGGAAATCTCATTACTCCTAATATTATGAAGAGTAAGCTCAACATCCATCCTTTATTAGTAATCGTAATAATTATTGCAAGTGTCAACGTTTTTGGCATATTAGGTGCTTTTATTGGAGTTCCATTATATTTAATAGTGAATGTTATAGTTAAAACAATCTATAATATATATAAAGAAAGAAAAATGGCTAATGAATAAAATAACGCCAATTCTTAAGACTATTTAAATAGGCAGGTATTCAGCTAAATACCTGCCCCAATTTTAAAAATCAAGACAACCGATTATTTCCTAATATCAGCTATTATAAACAATCTTTCCCCCTAAAATAGTCATATCTACCTCTATATCTTTTATAGTATCTAGCTCTACTTCAAATATATCCTGAGACAACACAACCATATCTGCCAGCTTTCCTTCTGTTATAGAGCCTTTAATATTGTCTTCAAAAGAAGCATAGGCGCTCCCCATTGTGTAATTATAAATAGCTTCCTCTACTGTAAGCTTTTCTTCTGGTAACCAACCCTTCTCTGGATATCCTTTTAAATCCTTTCTAGTAACTGCACAGTATATAGATGGCATTACATCTAAAGGTTCTACAGGGCAATCAGTTCCAAGTGCAATATTAATATTTTTGTCAAGCATACTTTTAAAAGCGTAGGTTTCTTTTGCTTTTTCTTTCCCGAGCCTTTCCTCTACTATATGGATATCATAATGTAGAAAAATAGGTTGTATATAAGCAATCACGTTCAATTCGCTATATTTATTGAGTAATGCCTCATCAGTTATTTGGCAATGTACAATTCCATGTCTATGATTTAATCTAGGGCTTTCCATTAAAGCCTTCTCTATAGATTCCAAGGCCATATACATAATCTTGTCTCCTATAGCATGTATTGCAACCTGCATTTTATTATTATGTGCTGTTTTTACTAATTCATCTAATTCTTCTTGGGTAAATACAAGTATTCCTTTAGTAGAAGGTTCATCTGCATATGGCTGACATAATGCAGCAGTTCTAGCTCCTAAGGATCCATCACCTAAAAGCTTTAATGGACCTATTTTAAACATTTCATCTCCATGACCTGTTCCGTATCCTGCTTCTATAAATTCATTAAGAAGTCTTATCTCTGGTAGTAAACATTGCTCATAAACCCTAAGAGTTAGCTCTCCGCTTTCTTTTAATTCATTGTAAACTTTTATGACTTCTTTAAAGTCATAGCCTGGTATATTACCAAAATCATCAGTTTGAACTGATGTTAGTCCTTTACTGTTTGCATAAACCATTGCATCCTTTATGGCTTTCTTTATCTCATCATGTTTAGGGCTTGGTATTATACTGTATATCAAATCTAGTGCGTTTTCTCTAAATATTCCTAAAAGTTCACCCGATTCATCTACATCAAAATGTCCACCTTCTACTTGCTGTGTCTCCCTATTCAGTCCTGCCATTTCAATAGCTTTACTATTTGCAACACATATATGCCCGCAAGCCCTAGTCAATACTATTGGGTGTTCTGTAGATATTTTGTCTAGGTCATATCTAGATGGAAATCTTTTTTCAGCTTCAAAATAGTCATGATTCCATCCTCTTCCACGTACCCATTTACCTTCTTTAATATTTTTTTCTTTTATATACTCTTTAGTTTTTTCTATTATTTCATCTATTGACCTGCAGTTACTTAAATCAACCATATTTAAAAAATATCCAAAGCCTAGTAAATGCATATGGCTATCATTAAAGCCTGGCACCACTACTTTTCCCTTTAGGTCCACTACTATAGTGTTTTCATCTTTAGTAAATAGTATTTCGTCATTATGCCCTACTTTAAATATTTTGTCTTCCTTAATAGCTACGGCCTCTGCTATCGGATTAGATAAATCCATTGTATGAATCCTGCCATTGATTAATATTAAATCCACATTTTCACCCCCGTATTTCTACTTTAATTATATATTCCCACAAATCATATTTACTGGCAACCTTATTTTCCTAATCAAAATTCTATTCTACCTTTTTCCAATGCAACCTTAAGTGAGGGCTAGTTAATCAAATCATAAAAAGCATGGTTTTTTGTAAAATCCATGCTTTTAATATATTTGAATAAAAATTTTAAAATTCATCCAGTATTTCTTTAATTATATTATTTATTTCTTCTACATCAATTGTATCTTTTGTCTGGTCAAGGATATTATATTTCTGCTTTAGCTTCAATACTCTATATACACTCTCATCCAGCCTTTCCCCAGGTATTACTCCATTCTCTACTGCTGCTTTTATAGAGTCTATTACAGTTATGCTATTTTCAAAGCCATGGGCTACTAATACAATATCGCTTCCTGCATTTATTGCCTTAATGGCTGCATTTCCTATTTCGTAGTTTTCAGATATAGCCCCCATTGTCATATCGTCTGTAATAACTACTCCATCGAATCCTAAATCCTCTCTTAAAATATTAGTAATAACAGTTTTTGATAGAGAAGAAGGATAGTCAGAATCTATTTTACTTAGTAAAATATGAGCTACCATAACTGCATCTGCTTCATTGTCTATTGCTTCTTTAAATGGCACAAGTTCAAAGCTCTTAAGTCGTTCTAAATCATGGTCAATTGTAGGTAGTCCTACGTGAGAATCAACTGAGGTATCTCCATGTCCTGGGAAATGCTTTATGACTGAAATAACCCTACCTGACTGTATGCCTTTCATTGTCTGAATTCCTAAATTACTTACTATATCTGGCTCAGCTCCAAAGGCTCTATCTCCTATTACTGGATTTTTAGGGTTGCTGTTTATATCTAAAACAGGTGCAAAATCCATATTAAAGCCGAACATATTTAGTTCCTCTGCTAATATGGTTCCTATTTTATAAGAAAGCTCTTTATTATTCATCTGTCCTATTTTTCTGTTTGCTGGAAGCTTTTTGATTTCCTTTGGTATTCTGCTAACTCTTCCGCCTTCTTCATCTATAGAAATAAATAACGGTATTCTATTTTTAAAATTTGTTTCTTTAAGTGAATTAATCAAACTTAAAAGCTGAGCAGAATCTTCAACATTCTTGCTAAATATGATAAAGCCACCAACATAATAGTTTTCAATCATTTTTCTCGAATTATCATCTAGTGTATAGTCCTCCAGCCCTACCATAACTATTTGACCTATTTTTTCTTCTAATGACATTTCTTTGATTTGCTCCTTTATTGGATCTATTTCCTCTATTGGAGTCTGAATATTACCTTGATTTTCTTCTGTGCTGGGTATATTATTTTCTACTAAATCTTTACTCTTATCTATAGTTGAACATCCTATTAATAGAAATAAAGATATCAAACAAGCTATATAACTGCAGGCTTTTCTCTTATTCATCTTTTTTCATCCTTCATAAAATTTACATATATTATAGTTCTATCTACATACTTTGTTTTTTCCGCTACTTTTAGCTTCGTATAGCTTTTTATCTGCAATTCTTATCATTTCTTCGGCAGTAATCTTTTCTCTATCTACAGTACATATTCCAAAAGAGCCAGTAATCTTAATATCATTATCTCCTATTGATGAAATATTATTTTCAATGTCTTTTCTTATTCTTTCAGCGATTTGATAGGCAGTATCATTATCTGTATTATTCAGGCATATTAAAAATTCATCTCCACCATATCTTGCAACCCAATCGTTGTCTCCTCTAACAGAGTTAGATAATATGCTTCCATATTCTTTTACCTTTAAATCCCCCTCTATATGTCCATAGATATCATTTATCATTTTAAGTTGATCAATATCTGTCATTATAATAGATATTGGCTTTTCACTGATAGTACTTTTGATAATATCTACTGGTAGTCTTTCGGCTATAAATCTTCTATTGTAAAGATTAGTTAAGTCATCTTTTACTACCTTGTCATTCATATTACATATATAGTTTTTAATGTCGTGTATATTATTATAGTCTCCAGTATCTATCAACATAGTATTAGTAACATCTTTTAGAAGCTCCAAAACAACTATACAGTCTGCTGTCTCTATAGGCATTGCTGTAACCATGAAAAGCTTATCTGCTACATATTCTAGCTTATATACTGTATCTTTATTTAAATAGGCCCTCATAGAAATACAATTTTCACAAATAACATTATTATTCCAATATGAATAACAAGTAGCTTCCGTTCCCTTCATACAATTATCGTGATAATCCATTACCTTTTTCTTAGAAGGATCCACAGTTCTTACTGCTTGGTACATTTTTTTAAAAAAATCTAGATGAAGCTCCAGTTCTTCTAGCATTATGGCTTTGTCCATCTTTAATACTTCCTTTCAGAATATGTATTCAATTACCCAAAATAGTTAATTAGATTTGGTTAAAAAATAACCTAAAATATATAATACCCAAATATGAGTAGGGTAAAAAACATAAAAGAAATATTTCAGGCTTCTTCCTCTTTCTCCATTATACATAAGCATGAAAGGTAGCGAAAACACCATCATCCACTGATAGTTAATTAAAAATAGGTTTTCGTAGGTAATGTCCCCTATTAAAAATATACATGATAAAATTATATATGATATTGAAAAAGCTACTTTGTTATCTCTGAAGTAATAGAAAATAAGAACCATTCCTATGCCTAAAAATGAAGCCTCAGTAAATAATGATAAGAAACCAATTGTTATGGCATATATAGTAAACTTAGTCTTGTCCTTTTTCTCATCAACCTTTTGTCTAATATCTATAATGTATAAAAGTGAAAAGCAAGAAGCCAATGATAGAAAAATATTGTTTGGAATCATTTGCTCATATGGAAGCACAAACTCTAAAAGTCTAGAGCCTCCGTACATAATAAATCCCCATAAAAATAGTCTTTTCATATATTTCTGCCTATCTCTTGTATGTATAAAACCTTCAACAAGAATAAAAAAGAATATAGGTGCAACAATTCTACCTAAATAGTGAAACCAAATAGGTATATTAGGTATAAATTGAGCAATATGATCAACTAGCATCAGTACAGCCATTATTATTTTAAGCTGAAAACCGCTGAAAATCTTTAGTTTCATTATGTCACCTCAAATTATTCTAGTTTTTAATATTAATAGATATAAGCATATTATAGCATTTCATTTTCCCAATATCATTCTCATATTTCAATAGTTGCCTTAAAATAATTAAATATAACAAAAATAACCTCTTAGATTTACTTTCCTAAATAGAAAATCAGTAAGTCTAAGAGGTTTTACTATTTTAAAATTATTTCAATGCGTCTATAAAAGATTGTGGAACATAAGTTTTTCCATTATTTATTTCTGGAGCTTTTTCAAACTTTCCTAGGCTTTTGTTATATCCATAATCTTCTTTTCCTATACTCATTGTAAACGAACTATTTCCTTTCACTAAAAGAATGCTTCTATTTTCATTGTTCCATTTAACTTCATATTCCAAATGTTCTGCAATTATCCTAAGGGGTACCATTACAGTTTCTTCTTTTTTATAGCTGTCTGCCTTAATCATTTCAGCAATTTCAGTGTTTTCACCATTTTCCGTATCAATAACATCCTCATCTGGCTGTTTTTTAAGTACAATTATTTTACTTGGATTTGTCTGAGCTGGAATACTTCTAGTTGTAACTGTATAGAAAACTATTAAATCCTCATTATATAATTCTTCTTCTTTACATTTTTCCCCGAATTGATTTGTTATAACTGTTTCAGCAGAAATATTTAGTTTTAGAGAGTTATCTACACTTACTAATTCCTCATCAAAATTAGAATGCTTAATAAAATCTTTTTCCTCTTCATCTTTTACAATAACTAGTTCTGGACTAATCATAGGTGGATATATCAATAACATTATTGTGTCTTTGCTATAATATCCACTTAATTTCTGTCCTACTTTTAATTCAGAACTTTTTAGACTTTCTTTTGTTGACTGGTCTACTATCATAGTGTTATCAGATATATTAAATACTCCTACGATTTCACCTTCTTTGTCATTTGTCAACGAAACAGATACATAGCCTTCTTTAGGGTTAATTTCTTTAATAACACCCTCGAAATTTATATAATTTATCTTTTCTTCCCAAGAGTCGACTGAGGATATAATCCTGTTTTCAGAAATCAAAGAACTTTCTTCTATGATCAAAGGTTCTTGCCCCATTGATGCATAGATTGGCGAAATAGTTGATGTCATTGCTAAGGCTAATGATAATGTTCCCACAATTTTAGTTGATCTTTTCATTTGAATTCTCCCTTCTTTTCTGTAATTATTACTTACAATAATTTGACGGGATTATTCATCAAAAGTTCCGCACAATATATACTTTTTATATTTTTTAGAGATATTATGTTTTAATCTATTTCCGTAGCAAATTTCCTCCCAAACTCTATGCACCTAATTATTGCATCTTGGCTCGGATCCCACATTTCCCTAATTCCTTCATTTACTACCTCAAGTTTATATCTTTTAAGTTCTTCAGTTATTTGCTTTACAGCCTCTCCACTCCAACCATAACAGCCAAAAGCAGCATATTTTTTATTTCTAAGCTTTGAGCCTTTTATTAGCTCTAAAAGCCCTGCTATAGAAGGAAATATTCCATTATTCATAGTAGGTGAACCTATTAAAATCGCTTTAGATTTAAAAATCTCAGTTATTATATCAGTATTATCCATATCGCCTAAAAAGCAAAGCTTTATTTGCATATTAGGATTAATCTGCTTTATACCTTCTGCAATGTGTTGCGCCATTTTCCCAGTGCCACCACGCATAGTATCATATACTATAGTAATCTGCTCTTCTGTATAGTTATCTGACCACTGTGCATATTTGTCTATAATATACTCTGGTTTTTTTCTCCAAGTAACTCCATGACTAGGACATATAGTTTTTATGTCAAGATTTAAGCTTAATATTTCTTGAATCTTTTTCTTTACTATTGGGCTAAAGGGTGCAAAGATATTTACATAGACTTTCAACGCTCTTTGATATAGTTCTTCTTCGTCAACACAATCATCAAACAATAGACTTTCATCAACTGCATAGTTTTGTCCAAAAACATCTGTACTAAAAAGTATATTGTCCTTAGTCATATAAACGAACATACTGTCTGGCCAATGAAGCATTTTAGACTCATAGAAAACTAATTTTCTTTCTCCAATAACTAATTCGTCACCTGTTTTTACCTGAATAAAATTCCAATCCTTATGAAAATGTCCTTTCAAGGAACTAATAGCTGCTGCAGTGCAGTATATAGGGGTTTCTGGTATTTCTTCCATAATATCTGGCAATCCACCGCTATGATCTACTTCTCCATGAGTTATAACTATATAATCAATATCCTTTAGATTAATTTCCTTTTTTAGTTCAGAAACAAATTCTTTTCCTAAAGGTTTCCATACAGTATCTACTAGTACATTTTTTTCGTCTCTAATTAAAAAGGAATTATATGTAGTTCCTATTCTTGTAGATAGCTTTTTTCCAAGAACCTGTCCAAAATCCCAATGAATCTTTCCTATCCAAGTAACCACATCATTTATCTTGTAGCTCATAATCTTCCTCCTGTCAATTTCATTGCGTGTTTCTTTATTATATATTCATCATTTTTGTGTTATTTAAACATTGATATTATTATTCTATAACATATTGGACAATAACAAAAGCTGTAAACATCATAAAAAACAAGATAATCTACAGCTTTATCAATCTCACTTCTTTAAGTTATATTATTGCTCGTATTCAAGCAATAGCTAAGTATTCTATCTGTTATAATGATTAATCTAAGAAAACTATTTAGCTATCTTGTTCACTTTTATTTAATACATTCTTCTTCCAAACATGTACTCTATTTCTACCATATCTTTTTGATTTGTATAATGCTGTATCAGCGTAATCAATTAGCGTTTCAATTGTAGTTTCACTATTAGGAATAAGACTTATTACTCCTATGCTTACCGTGTTACAAATAACTCCAAAGGAAGATTCTTTCTCAATATTTAATTTTGCTATATCATCTAGAATATTCTCTGCTACTTCTTTTGCCTTTTTCTCACAAGTATCAGGAAGCAAAATAGAAAATTCATCTCCGCCATAACGACCAGAAAATCCTCCATATTCCTTAGCTCTGTTTTCTAGTACCATAGCTATTCTTCGTAGTGCAGCATCCCCAGCTAAATGCCCAAAAGCATCATTGTATTCTTTAAAGTAATCCACATCTATTAATAGTAAAGATATATATTTTTTTCCTAGATAACTTTTCTGAAGCTCTTCATTAAGTATTTCTAAAAATCCTCTGCGATTCAAAATTAATGTAAGATCGTCTGTACAAGATAGTATGCTTTTCTCATAGGCTTGCTTGTCTGACTTTCTAACTGAAAGCATTAAAAATATTGCTAATATACCTATGGCAATGTTAGAAACAACAAATCCAAGGATGATAAATAAGTATTTTCTTACAGAATAGATATAATTGTCAAGTAAAATATCTACTCCTATTAAGCCTATAACATTACCATTAGCATCATAATATGGTGCATATCCAGTAATGAAAGTTCCCCATCTGTCAGAACTAATTTTATAAACAGGTTGTCCACTTTCCAATACTTTTTTATATTCGCTACCTGCTACACTATACCTATCTTTGTCTCTATACCAATTCCCATCAGTGTCTTTCATTCTAGTTTCATAGCTTTCTACTGCGTCTAATAAGTAAATAACATCTAATGAAGTGCCTACAGGCGCATCAAATATTGTTTCTTCACCTTCTTCTACTTTGTATTTTATTTGTGATTCCTTTAGAGGAACTAAAAGATATATATATTTTATATCTGAATAATCCATTACAGCCCTAGCCTCTTCTTCAAATTCAACGTTAATAGGGTTTTTAAGTAATTGATTAAATTCTAAAGACAGTAATCTATTTAAATCATTTTCTTGTATATCAAACCTTTCAGCAATATCTATTGCCACAATCATTGCTTTATTTCCTAATTCATTCCTAACATCAAGCGTAAGTTTACGAAATGAATATGTAGATAATAAAAATAAGGATATTATCCACAAAACCATTAAAAAAACAAAATGTTTTTTATAGTATTTATTTATTTTTAAAGATAATAGTTTTGCCATTTTTGTCTTCCTCTCATTGAATCCAAATAAACTTATGATGCTTTATGTCAAAACTTAAAATGAATAGGTCTTTTTGTCTAGTCTTATTAAATAATTATAGGACTTATAGCTCATTTTTGCAATAGCAATCCAGTTTTATGCAAAATCTCATTAGAAGAAAAGTGCAAATATACCACTTCATAACCTTCTTTATAATATTTTTAAAAAGTAAACTAATCTATAAATAACAGCTTTATGGATGCATATACGTCTTGTAAACTTTGGATTATTTTGACTATCTTAAAATTTGTATAAAGAAACGACAAAAGAGTTTTCTTTTGTCGTTTCTTATTTCTCCCTTATTCTAGAACTACACCTGTTCCTGAGGCTGTGACCATGAGCATGTTTCCACCTTGACCTAGTACTTCATAGTCAATGTCAACTCCAACAACAGCATTACATCCTAATGACGCTGCTCTCTTTTCCAATTCTCTTAGCGCATCTTCTCTGGCTTTTATCAGCTCGCCTTCATATGATTGAGAACGTCCTCCAAAAAAGTTTGTAAGTCCTGCGGCAAAGTCTTTGATGAAATCTACTCCTGAAATTACCTCTCCGAAAATAACCCCTTTGTATTCTCTAATTTTTCTGCCTTCTACATTTGGTGTTGTAGTTATTATCATTCTATCCCCTCCTATTTTATTTTCATAATATAATATACTTATATCTTTTACTATAATTCACTTATATTGAGTTTAAATGTATATAACTCGAATACCTTTTTTATCTAAGTTATTTTAGGCTTATTGTGAAAAGTATTTTATGATATAATCTTTATATCTAAATTATTATGCTTATTAAGGTGGTTATTTTTGTGAAAACAATAGATTGTCTTGGCGATATGTGTCCTATTCCAATTTTAAAAACCAGAAAAGCCCTTAAATCTCTGAATTCTGGTGATACTGTAAAAGTTGTAACTGATCATAGCTGTGTTTTAGAATCTGTAATGAATAATTTCAAAAAATATGAAATAACATACGATGAAGTAATTAATGGTGTCTGGGAGATTTTCATTATAAAGCCTTAGCATAAATTTTTCTGTGCAATCTTCTTAAAGTATTCAATAAATTCATTAAGCACTTTATGTTCTTTTACTTCCTTGTCATATATTAAATACATATCATACTCTATAGAAAAATCTATAATATTTATTAGTTTCAATTGCTTATTGTATAACTCCTTTTTTATTGATGTATATGGCAAAAATCCAATACCAAATTCGTTTAATACTGATAATTTCACTGACTCTGCAGAATCACTATTGTATAAAATTTTTAAATCATCAATTTTTAACTTTGATTGTTTCATTTTATCTGCAATAGGGTTTATAACATGCATTTTATCATTTAATAGAATAAAAGGATATTCTATTAAACTCTTGAAATCGATTTCATCAGGCATTTTATAATTTGTTGAAGATACTAGAACAATCCTATCCATACCTATTTTATGGTATGATAGACTTTGGTTTTTGGGTTTACTATATATAACTCCAATATCGCAGATATTATTCAAAACGTTTTCTTCAATTGAATCTGATTCATTTGGATTAAGTTTGTAATTATGTCTTGGAAATTTCTTTTTAATTTTATACATGACACATGGTAAAGAATAAGTAGCAATCGACCAGCATGCCTCTATTTTTATGTTTCGGGCTTCTTCGTTGTCTAGCTGTAATTGCCCTATCATAGCTTCGTATGTTCTTACTATGTTATCAGCATATTTTAAAGCAATGATGCCTTTGTCTGTTAATTCAACACCTTTATTACTTCTATCTAATAATTTGCAGCCCAAAACTTCCTCCAGCTTTGAAATCTGCTGGCTTAATGCAGATTGAGATATGTGGGCACTTTTAGCTACTTTTGATATGCTTCCTATTGTGGCAACTTTATAAAAGTAATCCAGGTACTCAATATTCATTTTTAACTCAGCTCCTCTGTAAATGTAATACTAATTATATTATAATATTATTATTTGATAAATAACAGAAGTATATAATTTTTAAATACCGTATTCATTTACCCTAAATAAAAATTAGTAAGCATTTATGATATAATTAAACTATAAAATCTCATTAATTAAAACTTGAGGTGGTTTTATGAACAAAAATCTTAATGAAGTATCGAGTATTAAAAAGAAGCTTGCTTCTAGTAGAAATAATAAGCCAAAAAGTCAAATCCCTTTTGGTTTATTTATTATATTTTTGATTATTTTTTTTGGAATATTTCTAGGGTCTATTTCATCAACTCTTAGTTTTTTTTGGATAACTGGCATCGCATTTGGGTTTATTTTGCAAAAATCAAGATTTTGCTTTGTAGCTGCTATAAGAGATCCTTATCTAATTGGTGGTACATCCTTAACAAAGGCTATGCTCATAGCCTTTGCCATAACAAGCATAGGCTTTACTGCAATTAAATATGGAGCTTATATAAATAATCAAGCAATTCCAGGTCAAAGTTTTATTGCTCCAATAAGTATTGCAACTATAGTAGGAGGAATCCTCTTTGGCATTGGAATGGTTATAGCTGGTGGTTGTGCTTCTGGTATTCTTATGAGGACTGGGGAAGGCTTTCAAATGCAAATATTGACTCTATTTTTCTTCATTGTAGGCTCTCTTTGGGGAGCACACGACTTTGGATGGTGGCATAACACGTTTATTTCAAATTCAAAGAAAATTTTTCTACCAGATATATTTGGATGGTTTGGTGCTTTAGCAATACAGTTAATATTTATTGCCTTTATTTATATTATTGCTGATAAATGGGAATCAAAGAAAAGTCAAGATTATTAAAGAATATATAGGGAGGTATAAGCCTTGAGCTTGAACGATAATAAATATTATCTTAAATGGTTTAAGAATTCTTGGACATACGTCACTGGAGCAATTCTTCTATCATTATTTCAGATAGTCACTTTAGCCGTGACAGGTGAACCATGGAGAATTTCTTCTACATTAGTTAACTGGGGAGCATGGGTATATGAAGCTTTTGGAGGTGATGTATCAGGCTGGTTTTATTTCAATTCAGAAAACAGCCAAGCAACTCTTCAAGCAGGTTTTTTAAAAGACCCTAAATCCATTAGAAATCTTGGGATAATAGTTGGTGCATTTTTGGCATCACTAATGGCATCTCAGTTTAAATTTAGAAAAATAAAATCTAAAAAGCAAATAATAGCAGCTTGTCTTGGAGGGCTGTTAATGGGGTATGGTTCTAGGCTAGCTTCTGGTTGCAATATTGGAGCCTTATATAGTGGTATAGCTTCTCTTTCTTTAGCTGGATGGGTTTTTGGTTTTTTCATTTTTATAGGTGCTATTATTGGTAGTAAGATAATAGTTAAGTTTTTTTTATGATGTTATATTTATGTGCTCAAATAAAAAAGAATCCAAATTAAATCAAAAAATTGTTTTGGATTCCTTGTAGCTAAAAACATTGAATTTAACCTGATATGAGTTTCTCTATTGGCTAATTATATCTAATATTTCTTCTTTAATTCTCATGTACTCTTCTCCAACTTTTACACGACCATTTTTACTTCCAATAGCTGAATAAGTGAAACTAAGGCTGAACTCTTTTAAAATCTTACCAGGATTTTTAGACATAACTATAACCCTTGTCCCGAGAGATAATGCTTCATCTATATCATGGGTAATCATGAAAATTGTACTATTGGTTTTCTGCCAAATATTTCGAATTAGAGTCTGCATGTTCACCCTTGTAAGTGCATCTAAGGCGCCAAAAGGTTCATCCATCAGTATAACTTCTGGTTCATTAGCTAATGCCCGAGCCAGTGCAACTCTTTGCTTCATACCACCAGAAAGCTCAAATGTTGCCTTGTCACTATAGTCTATTAAATCCACTTGTTGTAAGAAATGATTTCCTATCTGTTTTATGTCATTTTTGGGAATCCCCCTCATTCTAGGACCATATTCAACATTCTTTCTTACGCTCATCCATGGATATAAGGTAGGTGATTGAAAGACAACTCCTCTATGCCAATCAGGCCCTATAATGGGTTCTCCTTGCATCAGACATGATCCAATAGTAGGTTTTAAATAGCCAGCTATTATTTTTAATAAGGTACTTTTACCACATCCAGAAGGTCCTAGAACGCACAAAAATTCTCCATTTTTTATTTGTAAATTTATGTTTTCAATAGCTGTAATTGGTCTTGAATTAGTTTCATAGGTCAATCCTACATTTTGAACGTCTATAATTATTTCTCCGTTTTTTTCTTTTCCCATACATTTTCCCTCCATGGTAAGGCAATGATATAATTTTTCCTCAATTCTTCTTTAGTTGTGTTCGTTTAGAATCTTTATTGCTTCTTCAATATAGCTAGGATTTAAAAACTCATTAAATTCTTCTTGTGTTGGAACTTTATTTATGAAATCTTGTTTTGCTAAGAAATCAGCTGTATCTTTCATAACTGTTGCAAATTTACCAACTGAATCACTAGTACCTAAATATTGTTCCTTTAATTGTTCTTCTGGTGTAAGCCATATAGAACCTTGCATCTGTTCTAGTGCATCCTCTGATTCAATTTGTAGCTCTTCTGCTACAATATTTGCTCCTTCGTCTGGATTATCTCTGTATATCGTTGCTCCTTCTGCTAAATAGGCAATAAGAGAAGCAACTAAATCAGGATATTGTTCTGCAAACTTTTTCCTAGCTAATTTCACATTTGCTGTTACATACCCTTGATTTGCCATATCTTCACTATTTAAAATTGTTTTCCCGTCCTTTAACAATTTCCCTAAAGAAGGCTGCCAAGTGTATGCTGCTTCAATATCTCCTCTTTCCCATGCTGCAACAATATCTGCTGTCTGCATATCTAAAAGTTCTACTTTATCTTCAATTCCTTCATTTTTAAGAGCATTTAATAAGCTATAATGAGATGTTGAAGCAAAAGGAGTAGCTATCTTTTTACCAGCCAGTTCTCCTATGCTATTAATACCAGAATTCTCTTTTACTGCTAAAGCTTCTATTTTTCCAAGAACTTCATGAATCCATATTAGCTCTACATCTAATCCTGTAGCTAAAGCCACTACTGCATTTGTATGTCCCATAGTTGCAAAATCAATACTTCCTGAAGCAAAAGCTTTGTTTGCTTCTACTCCTGAATCAAAGACAATGAAATTACATTTAATCCCTCTATCAGTAAAATATTCATCAAATATCTTTTGTGAAATAGCTATAGTTTCATCATTTGGTACTCTCAAAATACCGATATTTACTTGCTTAGGCAAAGATGAATTAGAGCTATTATCTTGACCAGATATATCCGAATTGTTGCTGCATCCAATTAGTGAAAATATTAATACAGAAATCACAATAATTGAAACCATAGTCTTCATAGACTTTGTCATTTTACAGTACCTCTCTTTCCTTAATATTTAAACATATCCTTTCCAATATACAAGTTTCTTTTCTAAAAATCTTAAGGCAATATCTATAAAAATACCTGTTATCCCCATAATAATAATGCCTACAAACATAACATCGCTTTTTAAATATCTAGATGCATCAATTACCATCCATCCAATTCCCGAAGTAGCAGCTACCATTTCAGAAGCTACCAAGGTAGTGTAAGCCACTCCTACTGCTGTCCTTAGTCCAGTGAAGATTTCAGGCATACTAGCAGGCAAGACTATATAAATAAATATTTTTTTATGACTCGCTCCTAATGACTCAGCACTTAATATATAATCCTGATTAATTTTTGTAACTGCTGACACGCATGCAATATATATAGGTGCGAAGGCTGCTAAAAATAATAATGTGATTTTTGATGTATCATCTATTCCAAACCACAAAATAAGTAAGGTATAATAAGCAAGCGGTGGAAGAGGACGATAAAATTGAATCACAGAGTCTACAATTGCCCTGACCTTATCAAAATATCCACTTAGCAATCCAAGAGGTATTGCGGTTATAATAGCAAAAAACGAAGCAATAAATAATCTTTTAAAACTTATTCCAAGATGTACTATCAGTGAAACACCGTTATAACCATCTTCTAATATATTTATAAAACTAATCCATACTTCATATGGTGATGGTACTAATACTGATTGGATCAAATTAAGCTTAGTCACAAAATACCAAACCCCTAAGATTACAATCCAAGTTCCAATGGTCAACTTTTTCCCAGTTTTTATTCTCTTCTTCTCTTTTTTCATCTTATTCCTCCTCTTTTTCTCATTATAGCTCATGAAAAAAAGATACTCACTTATGTGTAAATAAAAACCTTGTAAGTCTTATTCGGCCTACAAGGTTTTTATTAGTGACTAAACTAATCTACCTTATACAATAGTAAAATTAATTAAAGTTATACTCTGTTACTATTTTTTTTCTTCCTGATACTTGGTCATTGAAGTATTCATAGCAACATATGCCTAAATAAGAGCCTGAAATATTATATAGATTTTTGAATCCCATATGTTGTAGTGCCATGATTGCATTGTAACTTCTTTGACTTGAACGGCAGTGTAAGTACACAGGTACATCCTTTGGTATTTCTGTTGTTCTTTGTCTTATTTCGCTCAATGGGATATTTATAGCATTTAATAGATGTCCTGCGACATATTCATCTTTTTCTCTTACATCAATAATACAAGCATTACTTTCAACTAGTTCTCGTACTTTTGTAACTGGTACTTGTCTAAACTGTCCATTTAATATGTTTAATGCTACTAAAGCTGCATGGTTCACTGGATCCTTAGCAGTACTAAATGCTGGTGCATAGCATAGTTCTAATTCTTTTAAGTCTTCTAATGTTCCACCCATCATAATCAAAGCCGCAATTACATCTACTCTCTTAGAAGCATTACCTTTACCTATAGCTTGAGCTCCTAATATCTTCCCTGTTGGTACTTCATATATTAGCTTAAAGTGGAATTGACTATTTCCAGGCATAATTCCTACAATGTCTCCAGGAATAATATAAACAAAATCATACTGAATTCCAGCTTTTTGTGCAGCCTTTTCTGTTAATCCAGTAGAAGCGGCATTCATGTCAAATATTTTAACACATGATGAGCCAATAACACCTGTATTTCTATGTGGAATCCCATACATGTGGTCTGCCGCTGCCCTTGCTTGTCTTTGAGCTGGTCCAGCAAGTGCAAGTCTTGCTTTAGTGTGAGTCAGCTTATTATATACTTCAATAGCATCTCCTACTGCATAGATATCTTTGTCACTAGTTAAATAATTATGATCTACTTTAATTCCACCTGTTTCTCCGATTTCAAGTCCTGCTTCTCTTGCCAATGTAGTTTCTGGTCTTACTCCTATTGCCATTACTACTGCTTGTGCTTCTACTTTTTTACCTGAAGCAAGCTCGATATAGTCATCTCCGACTTTAGCGATTGCATCTCCTACAATTAGATTAACGCCCTTATCCATCATCTCTTTATGAAGTAATTGAACCATATCGTAATCAAATGGTGCCATAATTTGGTCTGCAGCTTCTACTAAAGTTACATTGAAATCTACATCTGATAATTGTAAGTTTTCAGCAACTTCTACTCCAATAAATCCTCCACCGATTACTGCAATATCTTTTACTTTGCCATTTCTCACATACCTATTTAATTTATCAATATCTACAACATTTCTTACAGTAAAAACATGTTCTTTATCATATCCATCAATTTTAGGAACAATAGGATTAGCTCCAGGAGATAACACTAATTTATCATACTCTTCTTCGTATTCTTTCCCTGTTTCTAAGTCTTTCACTGTAATAGTTTTTTTATCTCTATTAATTTTAATAACTTCATTATTAACTCTAGCTTCAATGTTGTATTGGCTCTTAAACTTTTCTGGACACATAAGCACTAAGTCTTGGCTATTTTCTATCATTCCACTCAAGTGGTTAGGTAAACAGCAGTTTGAAAATGATACGTGAGGCCCTTTTTCAAACATAATAATTTCTGCAGATTCATCTAATCTTCTTGCTCTCGCAGCAGTAGAAGCTCCTCCTGCTACTCCTCCAACAACTAGGATTCTTTTGCTCATAATCTTTTCCTCCCTTTATTATTTTAATTTAGTTATATTTTAAATTTATAGTATTTCCTAGTAGACCTATATAATTGCTTATTTTATAAACTACAGTGTTGTGCTTGCCTTCTTGTGTCTATTTGGAGGTATTATATTTATCTTTCCTTCAAATAGTTTCAGAGCTACAATTCCCCCTAATGAAAGTGCAATTAGAAAACCCCATCCAGATAATGAAAAGCTACTAATTGCAGAGTAAAGTGCTCCGAGATTACATCCACCTGCTAGTCTTGAACCAAAACCCATAAACGCTCCACCAAGAGCATAGAATATAGTATCCTTTAATCTGAAATCAAAGTTAAATCTAAATTTTCCTGCTAAAAGTAAGCATATAGCCGCTCCAATCACAATACCTATATTTCTCAGCGTTCCCCCATCATTTAATAGTCCTGCATTTACATCTTTAACAATACTTGCAAAAGCTGGTGAGGTGATTTCTATGCCAAGGCCTTGTATTAGTCCAACTGCCCACTTAGTAAATGTAGATGTAACTCCCCAGTTTTTCCCTGTTGTATTCAATACAAAAATAAAACCTATCGATAATAACATTCCACCTTTAAAGAAACTCCATCTTTCGATAAAGAACTTATGATATGTTTTGTAACTAAATAATTTGAAGTCTTCATCTTCAGGTAGCGGTAATTCATTCGGCTCAAACACGGTTTCTTCATAAAACCCTTCTTTTTTTCTAAGATCTTCATACTTCCTAGTTATTACATATAGTACTAATAGCAACGCAAAAGAAATAATGAGAGTTCCTATAAATCCAAATACATCTGGCAAATATACTTGTGCACCAATCTTTCCAATTGCCGAATCTGCAATTGTATGTCTTAAAGCATGACCTGGTATAGTAAATAAAACAAAGAATGGAAGAGCTATTGCAGAACGAATTTCTCCTTCACCTAAGTCGCTAAGTGTACCTGAAGCACATCCTCCAGCAAGTATCATCCCAACACCGAAGAAAAATCCTCCAAGTATTGTAGATATATTAAGAATCTGCACAGAAGCACTCCCAGGAATAACCAAATCCGAAGTAGCTGCTCTAAATTGTGGTACTGCTCCTTTAGCTACAGCTGCCCATTGTATTCCTGCTGATGCAACCATAGTAACAGCAAACATAATTAAAAGTGCCTTAGTAAGACTTCCTTCTCCTGTAACATAAATTCTCTTTATTCCTCCAGCAAAACCAAATCTAGAACGAGTAAGTATGTATCCCAAAACTACTCCCGTAATAAGATAAAGACCTAATTTGCTACTAGTTCCACTTAAAAGTTTCCCCAAAATTGCTATAAGAATAATTATAAATAAAGCAATAATTAATTGATTTTTGTTGATTTTTCCTGTAGTTTGCACACTAATCCCCCTTCATTGTGTTTTTTTTAACATTTTTCTTTATGTTTATTATATAACAAACAACCTTTCTTTTATGATTACCTTTACTTATATTGCATTAGATATTTTGATAGTTCATTAGTCTTATACAAACAAAGTAAATACAAGAGAAGATAAACTATGATTTTAAAAGTTGCTACTACATAATCAATAAAAGTACAATTCAGTGCAAATATAGTTAAGCTTTTGACAAATAAATGTTTCTAAAAAAAGTCATGAATCTAATATGGGTTGATACCCTATTAGATCCATGACTTTTTATATGCTTTATGAAGTTCTCCAGTCGAACCTAAAGAGGCGTTCTCCACCGCTACCATCGATTAAATGAACTCTGGTCGTTCCTTCAAAGTCATCGATAGTGACTGTTAGCGTTAAGCGATTCCCTGTGCGATAGTAAGTTTATGTGATTCGACGATTCGACGGCAATTTCCCAGGAAATATGAAGTCTACTCTACAGTTACACTTTTTGCTAGATTTTTTGGCTTATCTATGTCACATCCTCTTTTATACGCTACATAATATGACAGTAGCTGTAATGGAACTATACTTAATACCGAAGAAATTTCTTCTATGACTTCTGGAATGTAGATTACTTTGTCAGCCGACTTCTCTATTTCCGTTTTTCCTTCTTTTGCTACTGCTACAACATATGCGCCTCTTGCTTTTACCTCTTTTATATTGCTTAACATTTTATCGTATAATTTATCTTGTGTTACTAATGCTATTACTGGAGTATCTTTTTCTATCAATGCCAGTGTACCATGTTTAAGCTCTCCTGCTGCTATGGCTTCAGAGTGAATATAAGAAATTTCTTTTAGCTTAAGTGAGCCTTCTCTAGACACATCATAATCAATTCCTCTGCCTATATAAAATAGACTTTCTGAATTATATATTTTATCTGCTATGTTTTTTATGCTTTCTACATTAGATAATATTTTTTGAACTTTTTCTGGAAGTTGTTTTAATTCGTCAATTATCATGTTGCCTTTTTCATTAGTTATATTTTTACTCTTTTTAGCCATTTCCAAAGCAATAAGAGTTAATGCTACTATCTGAGTAGTATATGCTTTTGTAGATGCTACTGCAATCTCTGGACCAGCCCATGTATATAACACATCATCTGATTCCCTAGAAATAGAACTACCTACTACATTAGTTACAGATAAAACTCTAGCTCCTTTTTCTTTAGCTAATCTTAAGGCTGCTAATGTATCAGCTGTCTCTCCTGATTGACTTACTACAATTACAAGGGTATCTTCATCTATAAATGGTTCGCTGTATCTAAACTCTGATGCTACATCTACTATAGTTGGAATCTTAACATGTTTTTCAATCATGTCTTTCCCAATAAGTCCTGCATGATAAGCTGTTCCACAGGCAACTATATAAATTCTTTTTATATTCTTTATATATTCCTCTGATATGTTAATAGAGTCTAGATTAATCTCTCCATTTTTATTTATTCTTGGTAACAATGTATCTTTAATAGCCTTAGGTTGTTCATAGATTTCTTTTAACATAAAATGCTCATATCCGACTTTTTCGGCAGCTTCTACATCCCATGTAACATTATATACATCCTTAGCTACTGGAGTACCATCTGTTTTCATTAAGCTTATACTGTCTTTTTTTACTATGGCCATTTCTCCATTTTCTAATATATACACTTTTCTTGTATAATTTAACACAGCAGGTATGTCTGAAGCTATGAAGTTTTCATTTTCTCCTATGCCAACTATTAGTGGGCTATCTTTCTTTACTGCAATAAGCATATCAGGATTATCTGAATGGATTATTCCTAGTGCATATGCACCTTCGATTTTATTTGTTACTCTCTGCACTGTATCTACAATATCACCGTTATAATAATAGTCTAATAAATGTACTATTACCTCTGTATCTGTCTCAGATATGAAGTTATATCCCAGATTCTGAAGTTCTTCCTTTATCTCTAAATAATTCTCAATTATTCCATTGTGAACTACAGCTATTTTATTATCTTTACTTTTATGAGGATGAGAATTTATATCAGATGGCTCTCCATGTGTAGCCCACCTAGTATGTCCTATTCCCACACTACCTTTTACTGGTTTTTCTTCTATGTTTTCTTTTAATACAGATAATCTTCCTTTAAATTTCCTTACTTGAAGCATTCCTTGGTTTAATATTGCTACTCCTGCTGAATCATAGCCTCTGTATTCAAGTTTTTCTAACCCAGCGATTAATATTTGCGAAGCTTCGTTAATTCCTATATATCCAACAATTCCACACATTTTTATCACTCTTTTCTATAAGTCTTAATATTATTATTAACATTTTCAATGTAAAATTCTAACTTTTTTATAAAAACTCATTTTTGGGCACAACAAAATATGCTCATTTATTAATGAACTAAAACCTACTTAGTTATTTTTGTCCCTATAATTGCTTATAGGTTTTGTACAACCGTTGACGGTGGTAGTAACACCGCATGGCACCCGCCGAAAACCTCGATAAACCATGACCTCGTCAACTCAATACATTGAGTTCTGGCGCTTAGTATTCAGTTGTAATTTCTAATTTTATAGCATCACCTCCTTAAAATAATTGAGAATTAAGAATTAAAGGCCTAAGATTAAAATCCTAAAATTAAAAACTGAGTTTTATAGGGAGGTTAATCTCCCTATTTTACTCAAACAACTTTACTCATTATATTTCCAATCCTTACTTAAGCCTTTCTTCTATAAGTTGAGCTAGGTTTTGTGCCATCTCTGTTATCTCTTCCTGGTTCTTTCCTTCTATCATAACACGTACTAATGGCTCTGTTCCTGAAGGTCTTATAAGTACTCTACCCTCTCCATGAAATTTTTCTTCTAGCTTTCTGATTTCTTCTTTCACTACTTCATCTTCCATATATGCATTTTTATTCTTATTACTTACTTGTGCATTTATAAGTACTTGTGGTAATGAAGTCATAGAACTTGCTAGTTCTGATAGCTTTTTGCCTGTCTCTTTCATAACAGATATAAGCTGTAAGGCAGTTAGTAATCCATCTCCTGTAGTATTATGATCTAAAAAGATAATATGGCCTGATTGTTCACCACCTAGAGAATATCCACTGTTTAGCATCTCTTCAATAACGTATCTATCTCCTACCTTAGTTTTCACTAAACCTATGCCTTCTTTTTTTAGACAAATATCTAGTCCCATATTACTCATAACTGTAGCCGCTATAGTGTCTTTTTTTAACTTCCCTTTTTTCTTTAAATGGATACCACAAATAGCCATGACATGATCTCCATCAACAATATTACCTTTCTCATCAACTGCTATTAATCTGTCTGCATCTCCATCAAAAGATATTCCTATATCTGCGCCTGTATTTAGAACAAGTTTTTGTACTTCTTCAGGCTTGGTAGAACCACAATTCACATTTATATTTATACCATTTGGTTTATTGTGTATTACCTCTATGTCTGCCCCCAAGTCTTCTATAAGTTTTGGAGCAGCTTTATAAACAGCACCATTTCCACAGTCCATAGCTACTTTTAATCCTTTAAAATCTACACTAATGCTTTTCCTTAAATAATTGGTATACTCTTCTACTCCGTTGTCAATTATTGTTCTTCTACCAACTTCTTCGCCTATAGGATTTAATGGTACTTCTATGCTATCTAATATATAGCTTTCTATTTCTTCTTCTATTTTGTCATTTAATTTGTAGCCAGTACTACCAAAAAACTTAATTCCATTATATTCTACTGGATTATGGGAAGCAGATATGACAACTCCTGCTTCTGCGTTAAATGCTCTTGTCAAATAAGCTACTGCTGGTGTAGGTACTATACCTACTGACAAAACGTCTGCACCAACTGAGCATATTCCTGCTACTAAAGCCGCTTCTAGCATGTCGCCTGAAATTCTCGTATCCATTCCTACGACTATTTTTACATCCTTTTTATCTTTTGTTAATACATAGGCTCCAGCTCTTCCTATTTTATATGCAAGGTCACAAGTCAATTCCTTATTTGCAACTCCCCTTACTCCATCGGTCCCAAAAAGTCTTCCCATAAAATAATCCTCCCTATATAAAATTGTTACATTTTTAATAATAACACAACTACGCTCTATCTACAAACAAAAAATGTAAGTTTTAAGTTGTCCTAAGCCCTAGTACTTAAATGAAATACTAGCGAACATTTGCAGGTAGTGTGTATTTCATTTAAGTTCTGCAATATCTGAATATGACTTAATCCCATGTAAATAGCTTGCACTTTTTACTGCATTAATAACAGCCTGTTCCATGACTCTAGCTGATAAAAAACCTACAGTACTAATATCTGCTTGTACATTTCCAGTTGATAATGCAAATATTGTATCTCCATCGAAAATAGAATGTGCTGGTCTCATGGTTCTAGCATATCCGTTGTGAGCCATAGAAGCTATTTTATTTATTTCAGATTTAGTAAATTCTCCATTAGTTGCTACAACTCCAATTGTAGTGTTTCCACTAAAGAGATTTTTCTTGTTATCATAGTTTGCCGTCATCATATTCTCTGTACCAACAAATGTATGTAAATCTTCATTTAATAACCCAGCTAAGATTTCTCCTGTAGATGGATTTATTACATCACCTAGACAGTTTACAGCCACTATAGCTCCTACTTTTAAATTTCCTACTTGTATGGCATAACTACCTAATCCACCTTTCATAGCCCTTTGAAGCCCCAATAATTTGCCTACTGTGGCACCTGTTCCTGCTCCTATGTTTCCATTTGGGCATTCTGTATTTGTAGCATTCATACAAGCATTATATCCCATTTCCAAATCTGGTCTTACTTTATGGTCTCCAACAAATAGATCAAATAGTACAGCTGAACACACAATTGGAACTTTTGTCACTTGAACATCAAAACCTATATTTCTTTCTTCTAAATATTTCATAGCACCAGATGCAGCATCTAAGCCAAAAGCACTTCCTCCTGAAAGCATTACAGCATGTATTTGCTGAACCATATTAACAGGATTTAAGAGGTCTGTTTCCCTAGTGCCTGGTGAACCTCCTCTTACGTCTACACCTGCTGTAGCACCTTTTTCACATATTACCACAGTGCATCCTGTAGCAGCTTCTAGATTCTGTGAATGTCCAACTTTCACTCCATCTATGTCTGTAAATTTAATTTCTTTCATTATTTTCACCTCTTTTATTTACTAAATAATTAATTCTATATAAATAGAAAAAAGCCTCCAATTTACATACTGCATATAAATAAAAATCATGGATAAGTCAGTAAAAAACTGATATATATCCATGATTTTTATTTATATTTAGATGTAATATGAAATAATCTTAACTTAAACTTGATATTACACTTTCTACTGATTGAACTATTTCATCTTTATTACCTTTGCTACTAGTTAAAGCCTTTTTTGCTGTTTCTACGGAACTTAACGCTCTACTATCTCCATTACCCATTGAATTAGTTAAAGAATTTATTGTAGATAACATTGCTTCTTTACTACTTTTACTATTATCTCTTTTATATGTTTCTAATTGAGATCTTAACATATCTTTCATTTAACTACCTCCATATGTTTAATTTGTTCAATATATATATTCACCATATGGAGATATTTTATTCTTAGTATTCTTTTTATCCTCTAATAGCTTCTGCACCTTTCTCTAGTGCTTCTTTGTTTATTGGAATAAAACGTGCCTTGGATTCTCCAAACACTTTTTTGAAGGCTTCAACTATTGAATCTGTTTTAACTGCTTTTGTAAGCTCTAAGTATGCACCTAACATGACCATATTAGCTATTTTACTATTTCCTAATTCATTAGCTATATCATTAGCAGGCACATAATATGCATTAACATTAGTTCTACTTATTTTTTTGTCTATTAAAGAACTATTTATTAATATATTACCGCCTTCTATAACATCTTTCTCAAATTTATCTAGTGATGGTTTATTCATTACTATTGCTGTAGTAGCTTCAGTTACTACAGGTGAACCAATAAGATTATCTGATACTATAACATTACAGTTAGCAGTTCCACCTCTCATTTCAGGACCATATGATGGAAGCCATGAAACGTTTTTATTTTCTATCATTCCTGAATAAGTTAGTAGTTGTCCCATTGACATTACGCCTTGACCACCAAATCCAGCTATTATTAATCTTTCTTCCATCTACTCCACCTCCTCAGGTTTTCTTAAATTACCTAATGGATAATATGGAATCATATTTTCTTTTAACCAGTTAAGAGCTTCTACTGGAGTTAAACCCCAGTTTGTTGGACATGTAGAAAGTACTTCTACTATTCCAAAGCCTTTACCTGAAAGTTGAAGCTCAAAAGCATTTTTAATTGCTTTTTTTGCTTTTCTTATATTAGCAGGATCATGTACTGAAACTCTTTCAACAAATTTTGCTCCATCTATTGTTGCTAGCATCTCTGCTATTCTAATTGGCTTACCAGCATGAGCTTCATCTCTTCCGTATGGTGCTGTAGTTGCTTTTTGTCCTACTAATGTAGTAGGAGCCATTTGACCACCAGTCATACCATATATTGCATTATTTACAAATATAGTAGTTATCTTTTCTCCACGATGTGCAGCATGAACAATTTCACCTGCTCCTATAGATGCTAAGTCCCCATCACCTTGATATGTGAATACAACCTTATCTGGATGTACTCTCTTGATACCTGTAGCTACTGCAGGTGCTCTACCATGAGCTGCTTCCTGCATATCAGCATTGAAATAATCATAAGCAAATACTGCACAGCCAACTGGAGCTACGCCTATAGTATCTTCTAGAACTCCAAGCTCTTCTAATACTTCTGCTACTAATCTATGAATGATTCCATGTGTACAGCCTGGGCAATAATGGAAAGGCTTATCTGTAAGTCCTTTAGTTTTTTCAAATACTATAGCCATTATTTGTCACCCCCAACAATTTTCTTAATCTCATCTACGATAGCATTTGGAGTAGGTATCATACCACCTGTTCTACCATAGAAGTAAACAGGCTTTCTTCCATTAATGGCTATCTTAACATCATCTATCATTTGACCGGTACTCATCTCTACAGTAAGTATTGCTTTTGTTTTTTCACTAATCTTTTCAAATGCTACATCTGGGAATGGCCATAGTGTTATTGGTCTTATAAGTCCTACTTTTAATCCTTCTTCTGCACATTTTGCTATAGCATTTTTAGCTATTCTTGATGTTGTACCATAAGCTACTATCACTACTTCTGCATCTTCAAGATTATAATCTTCATATCTTACTTCATTTTCTTTCATTCTTGCATATTTTTCTTCTAGTTTTAAGTTATGCTCTTCTAGAGGTTTAGGATCTATATAAAGTGAATTTACTACATTTGGTTTTCTCTGTCCTTTTGTACCTGTTGTTGCCCAATCCTTTGGTGGAAGCTCTCTTTTTTTAGGCTCCTTAAATTCTACTGGCTCCATCATCTGTCCTATCATTCCATCCCCAAGAACTAATACAGGATTTCTATAATAATCCGCTACGTCAAAAGCTTCCATAACTAAATCTACTGCTTCTTGAATACTAGCTGGAGCATATACTAGATGTCTGTAGTCTCCATTTCCTCCTCCTCTTGTTGCTTGATAATAATCAGATTGAGAAGGTTGAATACCACCTAAGCCTGGGCCTCCTCTCACCATGTTAACTACAACACATGGTAGCTCTGCTCCTGCAATATATGATATTCCTTCTTGCTTAAGTGCAATTCCTGGGCTTGAAGAAGATGTCATTACTCTAGCTCCTGCACCTGCTGCCCCGTATACCATGTTTATAGCAGCTATTTCGCTTTCTGCTTGGAGGAAAACTCCACCATTTTTAGGTAACTCTCTTGCCATAAACTCAGGTATCTCATTTTGTGGCGTAATAGGATATCCAAAAAAGAACTTACATCCAGCTTTAATAGCTGCAGCACCTACGGCCTCATTTCCTTTCATCAAGACTTTAGACATTTAATTCCCCTCCTTTTTAGTATTATTCACCCATTACTCTCTCTACTGTTATTACTGTATCTGGACATATTGTTGCGCAATTAGCACAGCCTATACATTTGTCCATCTCAATTACTGTTGCTGGGTGATAACCTTTTACATTTATTTTTTCCTTGTTCATAACTACGATTTTTGTTGGGCACACTGTTGTACATAGTTCACAGCCTTTACATCTGTCCTCATTAAAGGTGACCTTACCTTTTGCCTTTGCCATTTCCTCCGCCTCCTTTTATTTATTGAGAATTAAGAATTGAAAGTAAAATTATGAAATAAAATAATTAGAAGATTTAATTAGAAGATTAATTATTAGTTATATCATCCAATCCTCTCGCATGTATAGATTTAATGGAAGAATCTCACCTTTTATATCATGCGGAAGATTTTTTGCCACATTCTCTAATGCTGATACATATTTTATAGGTATATTAAGAGCATTAGAAACTTCTTCTACTAGTCTTTGACCAGACAATACATCTTCTACTGTTGTACTCTTTAGCAAATGTGTATTGTTTATTAGTCCAGTTACTTTAGCTCTAGAAACTCTCTCGATTTCTTTAATGTATTTTTCAACATTTTCTAAGGTTTGAGTTTCAGGTCTATTTGCATTAACTACAAAAAACATATCATATTTGCCTGTTTCAAAGAAATTGTAATATCTGCCTAATGCTCTAGCTCCTACTGGGTCTCCTCCTACATCTAACACTGCTTCTACACTTGTATCTTGTAATGGACCATATACATCTGCTGAAACCGAAGGTACATCTACTGCATTTCCTTTTATCGAGCTACCTATTACCTTTACTCCTAGTTTCTCTAACTCTTCTGCTTTTTCTCTACTTCTAAAATAGGGATTTACTACGTCTAAATCAGCTAAGGTGACACTTTTCCCTAGTTCAGCTAGCTTTACAGAATAATTTACCGCAAACTCTGTTTTGCCACTTCCATAATGTCCTACTATAATTCTAATTCTATTGTCATTTAACATCTTATCACCCTTTATGTTTATAGGTACTCTTTAGCTTGTTCCTCTCCTCTTAATACTCTTAAGCCACCTTCTGCTAAAGCTATAAGTTCATCTTCTCCTGGATATACTACAACCTCTGCAATAAAACCTACTCTTTCTTTAATCCAAGAAGTGAACATATTGTTATAAGCTATTCCACCTGTTAATATTATACCATCTACTTGTCCTTCTAGTACAGTACTCATGCTACCTATTTCCTTCGCTATTTGATAAGCCATTGCTTCAAATACTAGCTTAGCTTTTTCGTCTCCTGCTTCAACCATTTCGCTTACTTTTTTTGCATCATTTGTTCCTAAATAAGCTACTAACCCACCTTTTCCTTTTATTTTTTTCTTCATTTCATCTAATGAATATTTTCCTGAATAGCATAGCTTGACCAAGTCTCCTACTGGAAGCCCACCACTTCTTTCAGGAGAAAATGGTCCTTCTCCATCTAAAGCATTATTTACATCTATTACTTTGCCTTTTTTATGAGCACCAATAGAAATACCTCCACCTAAGTGAGCGACTATAAGGTTTAATTCTTCATAATTCTTCTTATTTTCACTAGCGAATCTTCTTGCAACAGCTTTTTGATTTAATGCATGGAAAATACTTACTCTCTGTATGTCTATCATACCTGAAACCCTAGCTATTTCCTCCATTTCATCTACAACAACTGGATCCACAATATATGATGGAATATTTAGCTGAGATGCAATCTCATGAGCTATTACACCACCAAGATTTGAGGCATGTTCTCCAAGAACACCTTTTCTTAAGTCTTCTAGCATACTGTCATTCACATTATAGGTTCCTCCTGGTATAGGCTTTAATAAGCCACCTCTTCCTACTACAGCGCTTAGTTTTGATATATCAATTCCCTTTTTCTCTAATATTTCTAGAATAATGTTTTTTCTGAACTGATATTGATCAAATATTGTAGAATACTCTGCTAGTTCTTCATTTGAATGTCTTAATGTCTCCTCTAGAACAAGATTTTCATTATCAAATATAGCTATTTTTGTAGAAGTAGATCCAGGATTTATTACGAGAAGTCTATACACAATGCTCATCATCATCCCCCCTATTTTTTAGATGCCATCAATACACCTAAAGCTATTGAATTTAGTTTTGCCTCATCACTATCAGCTCTTGATGTAAGGACTATTGGAGCCTTAGCCCCTACTATAATGCCTGCGTTTTTAGCCCTTGCTAAAAACGCAAGTGCCTTATATAAAACATTTCCCGATTCTATGTTTGGAGCAAGTATTATATCCGCATCTCCTGCTACAGGGTGAGATATACCTTTATGAAGTGCAGCTTCTTTTGATATTGCATTATCTAAGGCAAATGGTCCTCCAACTATACAACCTGTTATCTCATCATTCTTATTCATCTCTACTAAATACCCTGCGTCAACTGTTGCAGGCATTTTAGGATTCACTTTTTCCTTTGCACATACTACTGCTACTTTTGGATTTTCTATATCTATTGAATGAGCTAAAAATACTGCATTTTCTATAATCTGTTTTTTGTGAAACAAATCAGGCGCAATGTTCATTGCAGCATCTGTTACTAAAAGTAACTTGTCATATGTGTCCACATTAAATACAGCAACATGACTTAAGATATTACCTGTTCTTAATCCAATTTCTTCATCTAATACAGCTTTTAAAATTATTGATGTATCAACTAAACCCTTCATTACAATATGAGCTTTTTCTGTACTTACAAGCTCTACAGCCTTCCTTGAGGCTTCTATAGGATCCTTAATGTCTATGATTTCAAACTTATTTATATCCATATTAATTTCTTCAGATATTTTCAATATTTGGTTTTTGTCTCCTACAAGTATTGCATTAGCTATTCCCATATTATATGCTGCTTTTATAGCTAGTAAGACCTCTTTGTCTTGAGCCACTGATACAGATATTGTTCTTGGTCCTCTATTTTTAGCAAGAGTTAATACATCCTCAAAGCTCTTAATCATTTATTATCACCTCATTTTCATAAATTTTCTCTACTTCCTCTCCTTTTAATACCCTTAATGCCCCTTGGTTTAAAGCTTCTAGTTCGTCTTCTCCTGGGTATAAAACTACAGGAGCTATGAATTTCGTCATATTATGAATTTTATCAGTTAGTGTCTTTGAATATGCTAGTCCACCTGTTAATATTATGGCATCCACTTTACCATATAAAGCTGTAGACATAGCACCTATTTCTTTAGCAACTTGATAAGCCATAGCCATGAAAATAAGCCCAACTTTTTCGTCTCCTTTGTTCATTTTTTCTTCTACTTCTTTAGCGTTATTAGTTCCAAGATAAGACACAAGGCCACCTTTGCCCTTAAGTTTTGCCTTTATTTCATTAAATGTATATTTACCTGAATAACACATCTTTACAAGATCTCCTACTGGAACTCCTCCAGTTCTTTCGGGTGAGAATGGACCCATCTCATTGGCATTATTTACGTCTATTATACGTCCTTTTTCAATAGGAGCAACAGAAATACCTCCGCCTAGATGAGCAACTATTAGATTTATGTCTTTAAGATTTTTATTATTTTCATGAGAGAATCTATGGGATACTGCTTTTATGTTTAATGCGTGAAGTTGGGACTTTCTTTGTATATCTGGTATGCCTGATATTCTAGCTATATCGTATATTTCATCTACCGACACTGGATCAGCAATAAAAGATTTGATTCCTTCTGGATTTGCAATACCTTTGGCAAGGATACCACCAAGATTTGAAGCATGTTCTCCTCCAATGTTGTCTTTTAAATCTTTAATCATTACATCAGTAACTAAATAAGTACCTGCTGGCATAGGTCTTAACATACCACCCCTGCCTACTACTGCTCTTAATGAAGCTGGACTAATACTAATTTCTCTTAGCCAGTTTAATATCAGATTTAAGCGATAATCATATTGATCAATAATGTTGTGGTATTTGTCAATCTCAGAACTAGGATGTTCTATTTTATTCATGAAAACCTTTTCCTGGTCATTATATAAAGCTACTTTAGTACTCGTAGACCCAGGGTTAATTGCTAAAATATATTTTCTTGACATATTCTCTCCCCTTTTATTTATTTACAATATAATAGGAGCAGCACTAAATATTTGTCCCTAAATAATGACTCTGCTCCTATTATAATAACCTTATCTTGCATTTACTTGCAAATATATTAAAAATAGTTAAAATTCTTCTTGAATGATTATACTAAAAGTTTCGGGTTCCATTTGAATCAGTTCTATATCATCAGGTAAAATGACCTTCACATTAATGTTATGTGTTCCTTTTTCCAGACCCGATAAATCTGAATAAAATGTTATATCCTTCTCTCTTAGTGCTTCAACTTTGCCTTCAGTTCCTCTTACTGTTATTGTTAAGTTTTCAGGTAAGCTAGTGCTATCAACTATATGACTAGTGTCTAAATTGATAAATGTTAGATTCTCTGTGCTAAGTTCAATGTCTTTTTCAATTATTTTTTCTACTTGGATTTTCGCTAATGGGTTTAAGTCAGTTTCCATAAGCTCTACACCTTCTGGTAAAGCTATTCTTATAGGTATTTGTTTTGACATACTAATATTTTCTACATCGATTGGTTCTGTTTCTAGGAACTCAATGTCATTTAATATCTCTTTTTTTCCCTTTATCTTTACACTTATAGGGTTCACTTGAATATCTGTAATACTATATCCTTCTAATGGAGTACCCTTAAGCCTTGGATTCACTTTAACAGTTTTAGTTCCAAGTATAGGCATTGTTATTTCAACTGTTACTGGCTCTTTTTCTATACCTCTAACTTCATCTCCCTTGTCATCTAATGCTCTAACAGGTAGACTTGTCTTTATATCAGAATTTATATTAGTCAAGTCAACAGTAGCTATAACCCTTGAAACAGTGTTTACCCAGCTTCTTGGTCCTTTTATCAATATACTACTAGGTTTTATCTCTCCTTCTCCTGGAGTAAAGCCATTTTCAATCTTTCCTGTAGTTTTCAAAGATATCTTAAATTCCCTAGTAATTACGCTATCAAACTTAAATTGTATATATTTAGGGCTTACAGTTTCTAATGTAACATTATCAGGAATCTTTACTTCAACAGGCACTCTGTGCATACCTTCTGAATATCCCCATAAATCAGCTTGTACTATAATATCATTTGGATTAATAGTTATATCACTTCTTCTACCTGCTAATTTCACAGTTACTTTAGCTTCTTTAGGCTCCATTATTTCTAGGTTAGATTCAGTCAAATAATTTTGATTTAGGTATGTTACTTTAATATTTGAAAAGTCCTGAGTAATACGTGGATTAACCTCGCTCATTACATATGACCACATAATTATAGCTATTAATATTGATACAATTTTTATGGTAATGTTATATCTCTTTGCCTTATTCATTTCTATTCCTCCATTTGGACAGCAAATTTGGCTTAGGAGACTTAGGTTTATACATATTTACTAATATCTCTTTCAATGCATTTATATCTAAATATCTTGTTAATATTCCGTTTTCTGCTACAGATATTATTCCAGTCTCTTCAGAAACTATTATTGCTATACTATCGGACCTTTCTGTAATACCAAGTGCCGCTCTATGTCTAGTTCCTATCTCCTTACTTAAATTCATATTGTCAGTTAGTGGAAGAAAACATCCTGCTGCTTTCACCACATCTTCTCTAATGATAACTGCTCCATCATGAAGAGGTGTATTAGGTATAAAAATATTAATTAGAAGTCCACTTGATACTTTACCGTTAATTCTTGTGCCAGTGTCTACTACTTCATTTAATCCTGTATCCCTTTCAAAAACTATTAGTGCTCCTATCTTTTGTCTAGAAAGAGATGCTGCAGCTTCAACAATTTCATTTGAAATACTGTCTATCTCTTCATTCTTTATCTCAGCAAGTGATTTTGTAAAGAACCTAGTCCTACCTATTACTTCCAATGCTCTTCTCAACTCAGGCTGGAATACAATTAAAAGGGCCAAAACCCCTACTGTCATAGTTTTTTCAAGTATCCAAAAAACTGTGTATAGTTCTAGCACTTCACTTAGCTTAGTAGCTATTAGCAATACAACAATACCTTTTATAAGCTGCTCTGCTCTTGTTTCTCTTATAAGCATAAATAGCTTATAAAATGCAAATGCAACTATTAAAATATCTATTACATCTCTAAGTCTTATTTTAAAGAATAAATTAGCAAAATATTGCATTCTCACACCTCTAAAAGATATATTTTAAGAATAAGTCCTATCAATAATTATATAATAAATGAATATTTATTTAAATAGTGAATAAAGACTACTATAAAAAATTTTACAAAAGATTACTTAACATATTATTTGACTGTTAATAGTTAAAAAGTACGTCATAAAAAAGATTCACTTTTTATTTATTCTACACTTGTTTTCTTTTTCCTTTATTTAAAGCTTTTATATCTTATTTCCAATTTGGCAATAAAAAGTAAAGCTTTCTATTTTTCGGTCCCTTGTCTAGGGATTGAAAACGAAAGCCTTGCTTTTTTTCTATTTATAAACTACACCATGTATTTCTTTAAATCCAAGTCCAGGATCATCTGTTAAGGTAATTTTATAATTTTCAAATATTGCTCCACCACTAACTGGATCTTCACTACATAATATTGGTCCGTCTAGATCAATCTTTGTAATTACACTTTTTGCCGCTGCCAAATGAACAGCTGCTGTAACACTTATTTTAGCCTCAAGCATGGAGCCTATCATACATCCTACTCCGTATACTTCTGCCATGGAACATATTTTTAATGCATTATGTATACCGCCTGTTTTCATTAATTTAATATTTACTAAGTCAGCAGCACGCATTTGGATAATTGTCATAGCATCTTTAGGTGAAAACACACTTTCGTCTGCCAATACAGGTATAGAAACATTGTCTGTTACTAGCTTTAAACCTTCAAAATCATGGGCTGGTACTGGCTGTTCTACAAGCTCAATGTTTAAGCCTGTATCTTCCATTTTTCTTAAGGTATATATTGCTTCCTTTGGAGTCCAGCCTTGATTTGCATCTATTCTTAAATTTACTTCATGCCCCACAGCATCTCTAATAGCCTTCATTCTTTTTATATCTAAAGCTGAGTCTACACCTACTTTTATTTTTAATGTTTTGTATCCTTGGTTTATGGCTTCAATACTGTCTTTAGCCATTTCTTCTGGAGAGTTGACACTTATGGTTATATCCGTTATTATTTCTTTTCTATAGCCACCTAAAAGTTTATATACTGGTGCATTGTATAGCTGACCATACAAATCGTAAATTGCTATATCTACTGCTGCTTTTGCAGTTGTATTTCTTACAACGGATTTATCTAGTTTTAGCATTATTTCTTCCATGTTTTCTATATCCATGCCAATTAGCTGCTTCTTTATATGGTCTTCTATTGCTCCTATTATTGCTCCTGTCGTGTCTCCTGTTATTGCCCCAGTAGGAGGTGCCTCTCCATATCCAACCTGTCCAGTATTAGTTTCAATTCTTACAACAACATCCTCTACACTATTTACAGTTCTTAAAGCTGTCTTAAAAGGTTTCTTTAGTGGAACAGATATATAACCTAGCTTTATGTCTGTAATTCTCATCCCTTAAATCCCCCTCTATAATTATTTCAAATAGAAAAATCCAGTAAAAGTCCACAATAATACTATGGATTATACTGGATTTCTTCTGCTAAATATACCTAGTTTGCTAACTCATACATTGCTGCTGCCATAATCTGAACATTTTTTATTAGGCTGTCTATAGTTATATATTCGTCTGGCTTATGTATAATACCTTCTTCCCCTGGAAAAGTCGGTCCAAAAGCCACAATATTTTTCATAGACTTAGCATAAGTCCCTCCTCCAATTGCCAAGAGCTTAGCTTCATCTCCTGTCTTTTCTGTGTATACTTTTTGAAGCTTTTTAATGAATTCTTCTTCCGGGCTTACATATAGAGGAGCAGCATGGTCTATATGTTCTACTGACAATCCTACTGTTGACATCTTATCAGTCAAGGTTTTCATAAAATCATCATCTTTTTTTGTTACAGGATATCTAATGTTTATGCTAAAACTTATTTCATCGCAATTTCCTTTAATAGTCCCAAGATTAAATGTTAGTTCTCCTGAAACATCATCCTTTATGTTAATAGATAGGCTTTTGCCATCAGTTTCATATCCTATGTTTTCTTTCATAAAAATCATAAATTTTTTCATTTCTTCTTCTAAGTCTAATTTGCTTAGGAAATGGATTAATCCAGAAATTGCATTTTCACCAAGATGTGGCGTGCTTCCATGGGCTGATACTCCAAATACTTTTATTTTCAAATGTTCTGGTATATCAGCATCTTCTAATTCAAATCTTAGTTTTCTCCCTTTTGTAATCTCTGTATATTTATCTACTAAATCAGCCTTATTTAAACTGTCGCCGTATACAATAGCTTCAGCATAGTCTGGAACCACATTAGAAACTGTACCTCCAGTTATAGATACTAAATTAGTTTTTCCACTCGCTCTATTAAAATTCCTCTTAAAGTTGCAAGTTATTATTCCCTTCTCAGCATTTATAATGGGGTATTCTGCATCTGGAGTAAAACCTGCTACTGGCATTTCATCTCTTTCAACATAATGCCTTACCCCCCTGCTTCCTGACTCTTCATTTGTACCAAAAATTACTCTAACTCTTCTCTTCAGTGGCAGGCCTAAATCTTTTATTGCTTTTAGTGCAAATAGCGCCCCTATAGTTGGTCCCTTGTCATCAAGAGCTCCTCTACCATATAGTTTACCATCGTGTATCTCTCCACCATATGGTGGGTATGTCCAGCCATCGCCTTCAGGAACTACATCTAGATGTCCAAGTACAGCTACCATTTCATCTCCTTCGCCATACTCTGCGTAACCTACCATGTTATCAAGATTTACAGTTTTAAATCCTAGATTCTTAGAAAGCTCTAGCGCATTTTCCAGAACTTTTTGAACCCCTTCTCCAAATGGCATATCACCTTTCTTTTCTGATTCTACGCTTTTAATCATTATACTTTCTCTAACTGCTTGGATATTCTCATCTTTCATTTCTAAGATTTTTTTATCTAGCACATTTATTACCTCCTTCTCATTTTTTGCTCTATTTTCTCAACATCTATTATTTTTCTTTATCTTTATTTTATTCTCTTCCCACATTTTGGGCAATATAAAAACTCATTACCAAGTTGTACACCGCAGTATGGGCAGTAGTTAGTATCTGTTTCTGAAATTTTTTCATCTGATTCTGAGTTTTTTTGGGCACTTCTTATCCACTTATTAGCTGGGTCTTCTTCCTCGGTTGAATCTGTAATATCATACATGGAATATCTGTCTTTTCCTGTAGCATTTTTATAATGATATACAGCTTGAACTATTCCAATTATAATAAAAAGTATTCCAAATAGCGGAAAGAAAACACCTACTATACCAAACCCTGATGTCATACTAGAAGCCATTATTGTCCAAAAGATTCCGAAAATAATTGCTATAATTGATCCCATAAAAGACATTCCTGATGGACCTCGTCCTGGTTTTATACTCTTCATTTTCTACTCCTCAACTTTCTTTATATGATTCATAAGCTATTCTACATCTATAGCTAAAATCCTTTTAAAAAGCTTAGCTTCCCATAAAAAAAATAGTCTTTAAAAGACCAGAGTCTTAGTTTATCTCTGGTCCATTAATTGAATAGTATTATTATACGATTCTTCAATCTTGCTTAAAACTTCTTTACTTAATCCGTCCTTTTCTTGTTCTATATATTCAGATGTAGGAAGAATAACGTGTTTTTGTACACCAGATTCACTATATTTATATACCCATGTAGGAATGTAATCAACATCCTTTACCACAGTCTTTCCTAATGAAAAATCCTTCTCCAAAGTAATATTTACAATTACTCCATCTTCTGTGTATTTTTTGTTCTTAACATTTAAGGTTTCTCTTCTTTGATTTGATATGAAGTTACCCATAGAATAAATAATAAACTTATTTTCTCCATTATGTTCTACTATCTCAGATCTTTGGATGACATGAGGATGACTGCCTAGTATTATATCTGCTCCCCATTTTATCATTTTATTAGCTAATTCTATCTGGTATTCAGAAGGTTCTCTTTGATATTCATTACCCCAATGCATGATAACTATTGTTGTATCTACTTGATTTGCATCTGCTTTTTCAATATCACTTTTTATTCTATCTTCGTTTATTATATTTACCATATAGCTAAGCTCTTCCTGCGTAAGTAAGCATTCTAAGCCATTGCATCCATATGTATAAGACAGAATGGCTGCTTTGATACCATTTATATCTTGTATAAGCATTTCATCAGTAGGTTCTTTATATGTTCCTACATTTTTAAGTCCATGTTCTAATATATTATCTATAGTGTTAATTATTCCTTTTTTTCCCTTATCAATACTGTGATTGTTTGCTGTGGATAGTATGTCAAATCCTGCATTTTTTAAAGCTGTCACAGCAGACTCTGGAGAGTTAAATGTAGGATATCCCTTATATCCATACTCATCACCGGCAGTAACAGTTTCAAAGTTACCAATGGCTAAGTCAGCACTTTCTATATATTTCTGTATATGCTCAAAAGAAAAGCTAAAATCATATTCTTTCGTTTCAGGAATATATGCTCCTTTTATCTGCGGAGAATGAAACATAATGTCTCCAGCTGCTGCAATAGTAGCTTCTATATTAGGAGGAATTTCTTCTTGTATTTCTGGTATTTTCTCTACTTCTTTATTGCCTATTTCTTCTGCATAAAGATTATTTTCAATTGGATTAACGAACTTATCAGAAAAATATCCAGCAGATAATAGAGATGCAAAAAACAATAATATAATTATGCCTAGAGTTAATCTTTTTTTATTCATATATTCATTCTCCTTGGAAAAATAATGCCCTTTTAATCATTCTATATTATTTTCCAAACTTTTTCTATAACTCATTTTGTATTATTCTTCATCATCATGACGTATTCTGTCTATTCTTGAATATGAATCATAAATATATGTGTTTAATTTCTTCTGATTACTTATCCATAGATAAACTGCATATGCGGCTATTAATATTCCACCCTCTGGTATTCCAGCCATTAATATAAAATTAAATGTTCCATGTAAAAGCATAGGCATCAATAAAGACTTTCTAAAATTGGCTTTCTCTCTTGCTTTATTTGATGCAAATTTGGTTAAAGATAGATAATACCCCATAGTTACCCCAAAAATTGCATGGGCAGGAACAGATAATACTCCTCTATATAATCCTATATATGGATTGTAGCTAAATCTATACACTACGTACATTATATTCTCCACTGTTGCAAAGCCTAGAGCAGAAAACACGGAGTATACTATTCCATCAAGCTTTTCATCAAAATATTTATTTTTACACATAAGTTTAATCACTACTAGTCTTTTAAAAAACTCCTCAGTAAATCCTGCTACTATAAAAGCAGTAAATGCAACTCCTAATAATCCTGGAAATATGTTTAGTGATGAAAGAAATCTTTCTACAATTATGACAGGAATAACTGATAATGCGCCAAATACAAATGTCTTCAAAAGAAGAACTATTGGCTCCTTATCATATCTATCACTTAAATATACTGCAATAGCTATTGAAATAGCTGGGATTACTGCAATAATGAATAGTCTTGTATTCAATTTATTCATCCTTTCTTTATTTATATCTATTATTATTTGATATAGAGATGATATTAATACAGCAGTCTCGAAACACAAATTTATTTGCTCGCTATCGCTCACATAAATTTGGTTCTCGTTGCGTTTGACCTACCATCGATTTTCTGATAAAAGCATTCAGAAAATCGGGTTAGGTCATAAAAAAACTGTACCTAAAAGTACAGTTTTACATTTGTTGGTTGAGTATTGAAGTTATCTCATTTGAAGTTTCGACCACATCTTCGATTTTCTGTTTTAAACCTTCCAGTTTCTTTGATATAGTGGCATCTTTAACTCTTCCATTTTCGTTAGATACCAATAAAAGATCTATACTATTTACATGCTCTAAAATATGCTGATGGTCCTTTTCTATCATACTTAGTTGATTAATAATCTCTTGTATAGTTCTATTATCTTCCACAAAATCATCCTTCCATAAGCTTTTTGTTAGTATTTACTTTTTCAAATTATTATATTCTAGAACATGTACTTATATCAGGAATCTAGCTCTACCCATTCTGCTAATAATTCATCATATTTTAATGTAAAATTCTGTTTTTCATTATAAAGTTTATTTAATTCTTCATAGTTATGAGCTACTTCTTGCATCTTTTTATCTATCTGTGAAATAAGGCTCTCAAGTTCATGCATTTCTTCTTCAAGAAGTAAAATCTTCTTTTTTCTCTTTGCTTCTTCAGCTTCAGAGCTAGAGTTATTGTTCCTAGACTTTTTATTAGATGATTTTATTTCATGAGCATTGATTTTGCCGTCCATTAAAGCAACTTGGCTTTCTGCTTTTTTCTCCCTATAATAATTATAATCTCCTAAATATTCTTTTAGCTTTTTATTATCTATTTCTACTATTCTTTCTGCTAGTTTATTTATAAAATATCTATCATGAGATATAAAAATAACCGTTCCACCAAAGTTTTCTAATGCCTTTTCTAACATTTCTCTTGAATCAATATCTAAATGATTAGTTGGCTCATCTAGTATAAGAAGATTATTCTTTTCCTGCATCATCATACATAGCCTAAGCCTGCTCTTTTCTCCTCCAGAAAGACTTTTTATTTTTTTAAATACATCTTCTCCGTAAAATAAAAAACCTGCTAGTATTCTCCTTCCTTCACTTTCTGGTACCATAAAGCATTCATTTATTGTCTCTAAAACAGTCTTTTCTTCATCTTCAAAGAATATTTCCTGCTCTAAATATCCTATCCTGACTCTAGAGCCTATAGTTATCTCTCCAGCATCATGAGTATATTTATTGAGCAGCAGTTTTATCAATGTAGATTTCCCACTGCCATTTTTACCTAATATGCATAATCTTTCTTTGTATTTAACACTTAGGTCTAGATTTTCTATGACTGCATTATCCCCAAAAGATTTTTTTAATCCTTTTATACATATTACTTCCTGTGCAGATCTTTCACCCTGTGTAAAATTAACCTTTATCTTTGGTTGATTCAGAGTTGGCTTATCAACCTTATCCATCCTTTCGATTCGTTTCTCCATATTTGCGGCCTTTTTAAACATAGGTTCTTCACCTGCTCTAGTTCCCCACTCTCTAAATCTTTTTATGGCATCTTCCATTTCTTTAATCTTTTTTTGCTGAGCTTTATATGTTTCAAGTTGAATGCTCTGCATTTCTTCTTTATATCTTACAAAAAAGCTATAGTTGCCAATATAAGACTTGGACTTTTTCTCCTCTATCTCGACTATTTTTGTAACAACATTATCTAAAAAATATCTATCATGAGAAATGACTAAAACAGAGCCCTTATATTCTCCAATAAACTCTTCAAGCCACTCTACAGACTCTAGGTCAAGATGGTTTGATGGCTCATCTAAAAGAAGTATGTCTGGGTTTTGGAGTAGCATTTTTCCTAGCATTACAGTAGTCTTTTCTCCTCCGCTTAAATTACTAAAACTTCTTTCTAACATACTCTCTGTAAATTTAAGACCAGTACATACTCTGCTAAGCTTTTCCTCAGTTTCATATCCACCTATGTGCTCATATGTATGCTGTAGCTCTCCGTATATTTTCATTATCTTTTCTAGTTCATCTTCATTGCTACTTGCCATATCCTTTTCCAGTTCACGCATTTTAGCTTTTATCTCATTTTGCTTTTCAAATGCAATATTTAGTATATCTAATACCTTATACTCCTGAGGATAGTCAGGCATTTGTGCAAGGTAGCCAATTGTTGCATTTTTTCTTATAGACAATATTCCACCATCGCTATTTTCTATGCCTGCAATTATCTTTAGAATAGTAGTTTTTCCAGTACCATTCTTCCCTATTAATCCTACCTTATCTCCACTATGAACTTCAAAAGAGATATCCTCTAATACTTTGTTTGCTCCATAATATTTACTTATTCCGTTTAAACTAATGTCTATCACGTTAATTCCTCCCTTAATTCAAAAATAAAAGCCTAGACAAGTAAATCTCTTGCCTAGGCTTTATGTAATAAGGAGTAAGGTTGGTCCTAACGGACACACTGATCATAAACCTAAAGTATGGTTGGTGCTCGGTGCGTTTGACCTACCATCGATTTTCTGACAAAAGCATTCAGAAAATCGGGTTAGGTCATTTTCCGCAGTCTCGCTACACAAATTTATTTGTTCGCTGTCGCTCACATAAATTTGGTCCTCGGTGCGTTTGACCTACCATCGATTTTCTGACAAAAGCATTCAGAAAATCGGGTTAGGTCATAAGAAAGCCTAGGCAAGTAAACTCTCACCTAGGCATATAATTCAAAACAATATGTTTATAATTCTAGAAGACGATTTACTTACTTTTAGTTGACATAATATTTAATTTTAGACATACTACCCCCTTGGGACTCGATATTTGCTGTTAATATGAATGGTAATCTATCTAAAGCAATGCCAACTAAAGTCAAGTTTCTCATCTTCACACCTCCAAACATATATTTTCTTCATTTTATCATATAGTGGTTATTTTGGCAATAGAAAAGCGTACCACAATTTGGCACGCTTATGTATGCTTATTTAAATACTCTGAATTTTTCCTTTGATGCACTACAGATAGGGCATTTGTCAACCATTTCACCATATGATGCATATCCACATACTTCACATACGTGAATATTTGTAAAATCTGCATCTTTACCTGCATCTGTATTTTCTTTAGCTTTTAAGTAAAGGTCAGCATGAGTTTTTTCTGCTTCTATTATACCCTTCATTAAATTAGCTGCTGATTTTTCTCCTTGTGCTTCTGCTACAGCTACATATGCTGGGTACATTTGGTTTACTTCGAAAAGCTCTCCGTTAGCTGCTCCTTGAAGGTTTTCTGATGTAGTACCTATACCAAAGCCTGCTCCTGAAGCAACTAGGAAATCACCTTTTACATCTTTTAGAAGTCTAAAATGACCTTTTGCATGTATTTCTTCTGCATAAGAAATAGCACTAAAAAGTGTAGCTACTGTAGGAAAACCATCTTTTAATGCTTTGTCTCCCCAAGCTTTGTATCTCATATGTGCTTGACTTTCTCCACCGTAAGCTGATCTTAAGTTTTGAGCTGTCATATCGTTCATAAAAATTCCTCCCTTTAGATTTAATTCTTTTTTTCTCAAGTATCTTTTTATATACCCTGATAATTTATTAATAAACAAATCATTATTTAAATTATGTTTTTATCTTAAATAATAGAACAGTAAAGCCATATTTCAAACATGATGATTTCTAAGCTTTCATCAAGCCTTCTAAGACGAGCTGCAGTACTAGCTCCACCTGCTACTCCCCCTATTATTAATACTTTTGTTGACATAAACATCCTCCTTATATCCTATTATTAATATATTAGGTTTATTGAATATATCGAATAAAAAAATGTATTAAGGCTTTTGCTAAAATAAAGCCTTAATAACGCTTTTTACATCTTCATTAACCAAATAATAATATATCTCAACGCCATTTCTTTTTCCCTCTACTATTCCTACAGCTTTAAGCCTAGTCAAATGCTGTGAAATAGTAGATTGAGGCACATCCAAACATTGCTGCATATCAGTAACCTTACGTTCTCCATTATCTAATAAACCTCTTACTATGCAGAGTCTAACTGGATGGGCTATAGCCTTCAATATATTTGCCAATTTTATTTTGTTAAAAAATTGTGTTTCCTTTTCAACTAAACTTATGATAAAATATCAAAAACTTAGCATCATATTATATTTACAGTTAATAATAAAGATTAAGAGCATGATTGGAGGTAGTTATGGTAAAAGAAAATTTAAGTGATTACAGGCAGGTAAGTGAAAAAACCAAATTTTTAATAATATCAATATTCCCTGTGGCATCATTAGTTTTATCGTTTATTGTGAGTGACTTCAATGAAATAATAAGTGGGCTTAACAAGATAATTGTCCAACCAGACGTACTTCTTACCGATTATATAAGAGTAGGTGGACTTGGTGCTGCTCTTATGAACTCATCTATTCTCACTTTAATAAACATATTGTTTTTATGGAAGCTAAGATTTCATCTAGGGGGCCTTCCTATTTCAGCTATTTTTATAGTAGCTGGGTTCTCTTTTTTCGGAAAGAACATTTTTAATGTTTGGCCTATTTACATAGGTGGATATTTGTATGCAAAATATGAAAAAAAATCATATAATAGTGTAATAATAATATCTATGTTTGGAACTGCGCTAGCACCTATGATTTTTGAAGTTGCCAATGCATTAAGCTCATCTAGCTATTTAGGATTAATCTTTGCTATTATAGCAGGTATAACAGCAGGGTTTTTTCTACCTCCAATTGCTGCTCACATTATAAGAGCTCATGATGGATATAATCTCTATAATGTAGGATTTGCAGCGGGTTTCATTGGCACTGTTGTGATGTCATTTATGAGAAGCTATGGATTTACTAATGAGCCAAGGATGATATTATCCACTGAATATGATTTATTCCTAAAAATTTTTCTTTCAACTTTTTTTATTTTACTAATAGTGATAGGTTACTTTTTAAATGACAAAAGTCTGATTAAAGGATATTCTAGGATTATTAGTATGACTGGTAGATTAGTTGCAGACTTTACATACACTGCAGGGTTTGGAATTACTTTAATCAATATGGGTGTAATGGGATTAATAGGATTAGCATATGTATTTATATCAAAAGGAATAATGAATGGTCCAATAGTTGGTGGCTTACTTACTATGGTTGGTTTTTCAGCCTTCGGAAAACATCCTAGAAATAGTATTCCAATTATGATTGGTGTGTTTATAGCAGGTATTTTAAAAGTCTGGGATACAGGCTCTACTACTGTAATCATAGCTGCTCTTTTCGGCACTAGTTTAGCTCCTATTGCAGGAGAATATGGCCCTCTCGGAGGTATTATTGCAGGTTTTCTTCACCTTTCTGTATCTATGAATGTAGGAGTACTTCATGGTGGAATTAACTTATATAACAACGGATTTTCCGCTGGAATAATTGCTACTTTATTAGTTCCAATATTAGATATTTTTAGGAGGAGTGATGAATAATGAATATTGAAGTCAAGAAAGTTACTAAGATTTTGAGTGAAATGGTTGCTTTTGCATTGCTTGGAGATGCAGAAAATGTAAATGTTAATATAGAAAACAATAAAGATATGTATAAGATATTAGTTAAAGCAAGTAATGTAAAACGAACTAAAAAGAGCATAGACAATTTGAGAGAGCTTTTAAATGCTCCTCGTCAAAAAGCTGCTGAAGAATATTATTGGGAATTAGCTGGTGATAGTGATACTGGTTCAGAAATTGCCTTAGTTGGTATGATGACTGATAAGGCAATAGTCAAATACGAAGATAATAATCTATATATAGAGCTCCACAGATATAAATAAATACAATGAAATCACAGGGGCAGATTTTGGGAAAATTTTGTCCCTGTGAATAATGATATTGCTATAAGCTTAAGTATATGTCTATTTCAAATCCCTTCCCTTCCTCACTATTATAAATTACTTTACCACCTATTCCAATAATTCTATTTTCAATACCTAGTAATCCATTCCCTTTAGTTAACCTACCACAACCTAATCCATTGTCTCTTATTTTAATGTAAGCATTGTTATTTTCTATTTTTATGTCTATGTATACTCTATCGGCTTTTCCATGCTTAACACTATTAGTCAAGGCTTCTTTTATTGATGGACATATTATATTTTTAAACCTTGTCAATAACTCATTGACATTTTCATTATAATTTAAAATTACCTTAATATTTCCTATGCTTTCCATATTATTAACTATTCTTTCTAAAGAGTCCAGCAACTTTTCAGGATTTTCTTCTTTTAAAGCATAGACAGCTTTTCTCAAATCCTTTAAGCTATCTTTAGTTAAAATTTGTGCCTTATATAGCAATTCTTTTGCCTTATCTGTATCCTTATCAATAATATTTGCAGCTACATCTAGGTTCATATTTAATGCAATCAAAGTATGTCCTAGGTTATCATGTATATCCCCTGCAATTCTATTTCTCTCTTCAGTAATAACTAATTCTTCAATCTTTTTAGATTGCTCTTTGAGCTTATTGTAGGATTCTTCTAGCTTATCATTTAATTTTTCTACTTCTTTCTTTTCTTTTCTTAAAGCTTTATAGGATAATAAACTGATTGAATAAAAAAATATAAACTGTAAAAACATAAATATATCTAATATATTTTCCTTCCAATATTTAATGCTTACAATTTCTTCTACGCTTGATAATGATCTAAAAACAACTATAAAAACAATAAAAATAATCTCAAGTATAGTTAGTAAGTTTGCAATTTTACCTTGATTAAATAAAATTAATTCATATAAAACCATAAACATATATATATACACATAACCATTTAAATTGAATATTAAAACTAAACTTAATAACATAGAAACAAAAATAGAGATATAATATTTTCTATAATCTATATAGAATTTATTAATTCGTAAATGATCATTAGCTAAAATAAGTAAAAACCAAGCAGTAAAAATTAAAAGTCTTGTTGTATTATTCCTACATCTATAAATAATATCTACTAATATTAACGTACGTATACCAACATTCAAAAAACTATTATACTTAATTAGCTTATTCATATCTAATCTCCTCAGAAATTTCTGTCACTATTTTCCTTTTTATGTTTGATTTAAATTTAGTGTAGCTATAACAAATAAACGCTGTCATTATAATCAAAAGAGCTCCCTTTAAATAAAACACAATACTACTGCCTATATTTTCAAATATATAAGTGCCCACTAAAGGACCTATGGCAGCTCCTATACCACTAGCAAAACTGTACAGTCCATAGGATTTTCCTCTTTTATTTTCACCAACAAAATCAATAATAATGGATGACAAAGCTGGACTATAAGACATATTGACAACAGATATTAGTGTATAAAGAAGCATAAAAGGATAGTAATCCTTTATAAATGGCATAAAAATTTGAAGTATGGCATTTATAAATATTCCAATAACTATTATCCTTTCCCTACCATATCTATCTGCTATAATACCAAACCTTTGAGGAAGAAACGTTGAAAGTATGGCTCCTGGAATAAATAGATATGATATTAAATGAAGCTCATTCGTAATGTTTTCTTTAAGATATATAAGGTATATGGGTACTGTTAGACTAGAAATAAATGAAATGATGCCTATTATTATTAAAAAGTATTTTGTGTGTTTATTATTCTTAATCTTTCCTGATTTGAGTTCTTTTTTGTAATCCACAGTTTCTGGAACTCTTCTAAGTGTAAAATAAAAGGATACAATACTAGTTATAAAAAATATTAAAAATACTGCACTAAAGGGATTTTCAAAAAAATTATTAAATAATATTGTAAGCCCAATTATACTTCCTAAAAACGCCC
>NZ_JAWRHZ010000039.1:0-70735 GCF_040308045.1 Proteiniborus sp. | reverse complement strand
TAAAATTTATGCTTCTAATCATGTTCTTGGCCTTGTTCTAACCTATTATGTTAATTATGGTCTTAGTGCTAGAAAAACTGCTGCTATCATGAAGGATATTCACCAGGTTGATATTTCTCATCAAACTGTTCTTAATTATGCCAATACTGTAAGTATCATTACTAAGCCTTTTGTAGATTTCTACCCTTACGAGCTTTCTGGCTCTGTTTGTGGTGATGAAACTTACATCAGGGTTAATGGTAAATGGCATTATATTTTCTTTTTCTTTGACGCTGTTAAGAAGATTATTCTTTCTTATCATATATCTCCTAATCGTGATACTCCTTCTGCTATTGTAGCATTAGATGATGTTTTAACTAAGTTTAAGGCTATCCCTGAGAAGCTTAATATCATTGTTGATGGTAATCCTATTTATCTCCTTGCTCAGCATTTCTTTGCTGGTAAGAATATTTTCTTTGATGTCTCTCAGGTTATTGGTCTTACTAATGATGATCCTGTTTCTAAAGAGCTTCGTCCTTTGAAGCAGATTATTGAAAGACTTAATCGTACTTTTAAAGGTAATTACAGGTCTTCTCACGGGTTTGGTGCTCAGCATGGTTCTGTTACTTTTGTTACGCTCTTTGCTGTTTACTTTAACTTTTTAAGACCCCATGCAGCACTTGAAGCTAAAGTTCCAGTTGTTATTCCTGAACTTGAATCCTTACCAAATATGCCAGCTAGGTGGATTAAATTAATACAACTTTCTGAAAAACTTGTATCTTCATACTCTCAGTAGTCTTGTTTTTAGATTTTCTGAGCCCAGATAAGCTAGCCACCAAAGGCTTGCCCTTGATAAAAATGTTTAAGAAAATGCTATAATGAACATTTCAAGGGCTTATTTGTGTTGCCTTGTTTTTGAGTTCCCTTCGCCCTTGTTACTTTTACTTAAGCATTTTCTTATTTTTGTCAAGGGTGGCGGGAGAACCTACTCAAAATTTGCTTTAAAAACACTATTTTTTGACCATTATTTTTTCATAGAACTTTTTACATTACCTGTTTATTCTTATTTTTTAAGTTGTTTAATAATATGAGTTATGTTATCAGCTAAATGCTGCATAATAATAATTCCTTCTTCATCTTTATTGGCGTCTATTCCACCACCAGTTCCTGCAACACCAACATTCCAATAATGTGAACTAGCTATAATGAAGTCATTTACTGTCATCCAAAGTAACATTTGTGCAAAAGCAAAATTCTGTCCTGCTCTCCTAGCTACAGTTATTGGTGCAGCAACCTTCCCTGAAAAAGCTGTACCATTCCATTTATATGACTCATTATCCTTCTTCATGTCATTAGCTTTCCATCTACCTAAGAAAGATGCCCTGTCTAATAAAGCTTTTAATTTTGGGGTAATTGATGAGTTATATACTGGTGAACCAAGTATAATACCATCTGCTTCAATCATTTTATTAAAAATTTCTTGAAAATCATCTTTAATTGCACAATCTTTAGCTTCAACACAGTTATAGCATCCTTCACATTGTGCTATGTTCTTATCTCTTAGTCTTATCAATTCAGTTTCAATACCATAATTTTTAATTTGATTTAAAGTAAATTGAATATAAAATTCTGTATTGCCTTCCAATCTTGGACTTCCACAGATACCAATAACTTTCATCTAACCATCCCTCCTATAGAAGGTTCGGCTCAAGAAATCGTTTTCTTAAGCTGAACGCTAAAACTTTATAGATCAATAACAGCTTCTATACGCTTATCAAGTTCTTCCTTAGTAAACAATGAAACAAATACTGTGACTACTATTGCTGCTGCAACAACAGTTACATACCAAGGTAATCCTCCAGGCCAATTAAATCCTGTGCTAGAAAGTATCAGAGAACCAACATTCAAAACTAAAGCTACAGCTAGACCACTAAGCACACCTTTGCTTGTAGCCTTTTTCCATAATAACCCTACTATGAAAACTGGGAAGGTTGCAGACATCAAAGTTCCCCAGCCAAATGTACCTAAAATAGCAACCATTTCTGAACTAGTTAAAGCAAAAATAATTGAAAGAATACCTAATACTATCATTGTTACCCTTGATATATTTATTTGTTTTTTAGGATCTACTTTAATACCAAATGCATCTGGTAAATCTCTTGAAAGTATAGTAGAACTCATTGATAGAAACATACTTGCTGATGACATAGCTGCCGCTAAAATTGCAGCATATACAAATAACTGTGCATATACTCCTATGTAGTCAGCAACAGCAAATATTGCTTGATCCCCATTTGATAATGGTGGTATAAGACCCTTACCAACTAAATAAAGCGCTTCATATCCAACCACAACAGCAAAGAAACCAACTACCATATGAGTTACTGTGGCAATCGCTCCTGATTTTGGCATTTGAGTTGGATCGTTTATTCCATACATTCTAACTAAAACCTGTGGTTGCCCTACACAACCTAGTATAGGAATTAGCATCCATGCCATTGCCATAGTACCAGGAGCAAATCCATATGCATTCATTGAATCAGGAATAAAAGTCTTGGTTAATTCTCCACTGGTAACTGTTCCAGCATTACTTACAACTTCGATAACTGGTCCAAAACCTTTGGTAATTGCAAAGAATGAAATAAGTAATACCAAAGAAGCTACTACCATTACAAAGCCTTGAAATGCCTGTGTAAGAGCTCCTCCTACTTCTCCACTAAGTACCATGTAGAGAGTTAATATTCCAAAAATTACAAACCCTGCAACCATTGGACTCCAACCTAATAAGTGACCAAATAAAACTGAGCAAGCATCAATCTGTGCAGCAAGATAGGCAATACTCCCCACAAATAATACTATACTTAACAAGATCTTAATAGCTTTGTTATTATTAAACCTTAAGTCGGAAATATCTCCTAAACTTGCTATAGGCCCTAATTCCGCCATACCTCTAATCTTCTTTCCTATAACCATAAAAGACAAAGCAAATGCTGCTGAAGATAACATCCAAAATGTCATTGAATTGCCTAAGGCATATACTATACCTGGAATGCCTACGATAGCAAATGCACTAGCAATCCCCGACATTGCTGAAAGGCCAACAGTAACTGGTCCAAGAAGTCCTGTTCCACCAAAAAACGACTGAACATTAGTAATCTTTCTTTTTGCCCACCAACCTATTAAAAAAGATACTGCTATCATTCCAAACGAGAATGCAATAATAAGAAATTTAGTTCCTGCTGTCACTATATTCTCCCCCTCTCTCCTCGTTTAACTTCTTAATATTATCCTTAAATTCTTCCCATTCTTTTTTTGTTAGCCATTCATCTGCCAAAACCCTATATCCAACACTTATAGTAAGAACGCCTCCTATAAAATATAATATTATAGTCCATGCAAATGAAGGATGAAAACCTAAAATAGTAAAATCAGGCATTCTTCCAGCAAACATGTCAGCATGATACTTTGACAATCCAAAGCTTAATGCCCATACTATAAACCAAGATAAAATTGGATAGACAAATAATTTTTTACTTAATATTCCTTTCTTAGCGCTTCCTAACATCATGTGTATCCCAATAATAATTAGTGACAAAAACATAGATGGAAACCAGATTCCTTTCCAACCCATTAGAACAATAAGTACCCATAAGATAGCCATTAATATCATAAAGAAAGTAGTTTTACCATTTAAATTCATTATCCAACCCTCCTTTAATTTATAAAAAACTATTTACAACTTATTCATCCTTTGTTTCTTAACTAATTACATTTATTATTTAGCTTCACCTCCTTATGTTTATGGTTTAATGCATAAATAAAGATAAATTTTAATAACCCTTGTTATATTTGAATCATCTATATACATTTACATTTATATGCGTTCTATAATTAACTGTATATAATCTATTTTTTGTATTTTCAGAAAATTCGAGATAATTATTTGTATCTATTTGTATTCTCTTTAAAGCTTATCTTATAATTTGGCAAACGTTTTCTCTATTAATATAAAACCTGAATCACCTTTCATATTTAACGTAACATAATCTTTATTATATGTCAAGTATAATTTTTAAAAAAATTTAATTCTAAAACGTAAATTACTTTCGATACAAATTTCTTCAAGGAAAAAAATTTTTTACATACTAAATAATGGGAAAGTATTGAATTTAACTAATCTGAGGAGATTTACAATTTATAAAATCATAAGAAGGGAAGAAAATAAATGTTTGAAACTATCTGTTTAGAAAAGCAATTAGGATATTAGGTCTAAAAATAAAAACTTTTACTAACGTTGTAGTAATGTAATTTTTCTATGGGAATCTCTCCCTTGTGGTTTAGTAGTCAAATAGAGGTTCCCATTTTTATACTTTTTCCAAATTTTATTTATACCTTAGAGTTAAATTAATTTCTATAAAATACTAATAAAAACTATTAGATAAAAGGATATATAAAATATTATCTAAAAATTCCATGCTTAAGTATTTTCATAATATTTTCTACTACTTCATCAGTAACAGGCTTATTATCAAAGATTATCCACTTAAGGCTAATGAAGTTTGCTATACCAATAAGACAATATGAAAGTGTTTCAAGATCTATATCTATTATTTCTTTATTTTGTTGGGCTTTTTTCAATCCTACTATGTAGCGATTTGAAAAGTTTTCATAATAATCCTGAAAAATACTATAGTCAACAAATTGTGCTTCCCAGATTATTTTAAATAAGCCACGGTGTTCACTAACAAAATCAAAAAAAGTTTTCATACCTGTATATTCTATTTCATATCTTGTTTTACAATCTTTCGAAGCGATAGCGATTTTTTTTCTTAAATTATAATTTAAATCATGAATTAGATATTGAAAAACCGTTAATTTATCTTTAAAATATATGTAAATTGTTCCAGGTGCTACTCCTGCTTTATTAGCAATATCATTAATACTTGTATTGTAATAACCTTTTTCACTAAACAGCTGTTCTGCGGATTTGCAAATTTTATCTAGTGTTTCTTGCCCTCGTTCAGTTTTTGGTAGATTAACTTTCGACATATTAGTCACTCCTAGGATATAGTTTTATATTTAATAATTTGATATTTAATAATACTAATTATAACAATAAAATTATAGATTAACAAGTAACCGAGCTCAGTTTAAACTATTAAAGCTGTTAGTATGTTTTTTCCTGTTATGTGATAACCAAAGCAAAGCTCTTTCTGCTTTTCATCAACTGATATTTCAAAAAGTATGTCCAGAGGGGAAAAACTTTGCGTCTTTCCATTTATCCATAAATAACCTCTCTATAAAAATCTGATATATTTTTTCTTAATTATATTTATAACGGAGTATTACAAGGCTTTTATATATAATGTTCTAACCCATATATAAATACCTAAGATTTCTTTCTTATTTTACATTATAGTTTAAAGAAATACAAACAATAATACGGAAATATTAAATAGTTATCTAAGCCAAATTCATAAGATTAAATAGGTACATAATTTTAGCTATAAATCAACGTACCAATTCCTAAGATTTTCGTTTTTTACAGCTTTCCTATTAGCTTATGATCAGTTTTATCAAATAGATAAAGTTTGCTTTCATCTATAAAAATTTTAATTTTATCTCCTGCTTTTTTATTAACCTCATAAGGTACTCTTACAGTTAGTTTCTCATGACTAACTTGAACATGAATATGAGTTTCTGCTCCCATATGCTCAACAACATCTATTGTTCCCTCAAGCTCTATATAGTTTTTAACTGGTTCAATATGAATATGTTCGGGTCTGATACCTAAAATCATCTCACCTTGTGACCCCTTCATGTCTAATAGAAGCTTTGAGTTCTTAATTTCTAGTTTTTCTCCACCAAATTTTATATAAGCATTTTCATCTTCTACTGATATCTTAGCATCTATAAAATTCATTTGAGGTGTTCCTATAAATCCTGCAACAAAAGTATTTACAGGATTGTCGTAAATCTCCATAGGACTTGCAGCTTGCTGTATCAGTCCGTCCTTCATGACTACAATCCTAGTTCCCATAGTCATGGCTTCTGTTTGGTCATGAGTTACATATATAAATGTAGTGGCTAGCTCTTTGTGAAGCTTAATTATCTCTGCTCTCATCTGTACTCTTAATTTAGCATCTAGATTTGATAATGGCTCGTCCATTAAGAATACATTGGGATTTCTTACAATTGCTCTCCCTAAAGCTACTCTTTGCTGTTGACCTCCTGATAGTGCCTTTGGCTTTCTATTTAGCAATTCTTCAATTTTGATTAGTTCTGCTACAGAGCTAATCTTTAAATCAATTTCTTTCTTTGGTACCTTCCTAAGCTTTAATCCTATAGCCATATTTTCATAAACTGTCATATGAGGATAGAGAGCGTAGTTTTGAAATACCATAGCTATATCTCTATCCTTTGGCACGACATCATTAACCTTTTTTTCATCTATAAATAATTCGCCATCAGTAATAGCTTCAAGACCTGCAACCATTCTAAGAACTGTGGATTTACCACAGCCAGAAGGGCCAACTAATACTATAAATTCTTTATCTTCTATCTCAAGATTAAAGTCTTTTACTGCAAGTACATTTCCTGGATATACTTTTTTTATGTTTTTAAACACTACTTTTCCCACATCAATCCCTTCCTCTCAGTAGCTCATTATTGAACGCTCTTATAGTAACTAATAATGTAATTGTTCCTAATATAAAGATTCCCAGACTAAGTAATTTTACTTTATTTAAAGTACTATCAAAAAGACACCCATAACTACTTAAACCCATTTTTGTAGCATTGCTTAAGTTTTGATAAAATTTAAAATCAAAAATATCATTAGCTGGTAAGTACTTTCCAGGGATATTGAATTGAAATTTTATAATCCATTGCAACAGGAATATTCCTCCAAACATCAATACTACTAGTTTAATAGCTTCTTCAAGAATTTCACTTATCCTTAACTTTATCACCTCTTTTATGTAATGTATTTTGAGCTCTTCCTTTACATGATTTTTTATGATTTTTACCTTTCTTATGAAGATTATCACTAATAGTACAAATAACAAAGAAGCTATAAATAGCTTAGTCCCCTTATGCCACTCTGCTAGAACCCTATTATTATTGGAATAATCCCTTATGTTTAATGTGTCCTCATCTATATAGGGAATCTTAATCTTTAAATAATCTATAAACTTATCTTTAAAAAACTCATCTTCATTATTTGCAATCTTTTGTATGGAGATAATAAAAGCATTATTATTTGAGTTGTTTTCCATTTCTTCATATGCTACAGTATATTTCTCAGTGATATACTCTTCTTCTGCTAGTATAGCTGATAAAATCTCACTTTCCTTATGGAAGTATAACTCCAATCGTTCTGGATTCAAAGTAAACTCATCTATTATGCTTTTTTGGAAGAAGAACATAGCTGAAAGTATGAGTATAAACCCTGCTATCAGTGCAATCCTCTGCTTAATCCCCATAATCAGCACCTCCATCATTCAATACCCTTACAATCATTCCATCTATAATAGGCTTTGTAGACCTTTCAATAATATGAGCATCTTTAGAAAAACCTCCTTGAATCGCTACCTCTATTCCATTAGTTTCAACTATAGTTACTACCATTTTCACGGCTTCATCTCTTTGACGTCGTGACTTCTCTGTCATGATAGTATATATGACCTGATCCTTACCGTCCGTATGAATACAGGAAGCAGGCACAATATATGTATAATATCCCAATGACTCACTTGTAGGCTCACTTGGAATAGATTTTAAGTCTCCGCTCCTTATATGTACTATCTCTACTTTAGGTGTCATGATATAGCTAATCTTTTGAGTAAATAATGTACATATTCCCATGATAATCATGAAAACAACTATTATCTTAGAAATAGTTTGCTTGTTTGTTCGTACCTTTTCTTTTTTGTCTACGTCCTCTACGCTGATGCCACCTGTAAGACTTATACCATGGACTAAATCATCATAAGAAAACTGATATAAAAGAATAGGTAATATGCTAAATAGAGTCCCACAAGCAAAGGCTATGTTTCTAAATCTTTTACTGGCATTTAATATAACAGATAATGGCATATCAACTGCGTCTTTAATAAAGACTAGTGGTTGTTCAACCATAGACCAGTAATTTATAAAAATCAGAACAGTAAGGGCAAAAATAATTGATTTACAAATCGGTGCTATTATCTGCAAAAAGAGTCTGAACTCACCAAACCCATCTATTCTGCCCGCATCAAGTATTTCCTTATTTATCCCTCTCATATGCTGTGCCATCAGTATAGTCCCAAATGTGGAGAATATATTAGGTATTATCACTGCCATAGGACTGTCCATTATATTCAGTGTTTTTAAGGTAAGATGTTGAGCTACCATCGTGGCTTGAAAAGGCATAAGCATAAGTACAATATAAAGCCAATATAAAACACCTTTTCCCTTAAAGTTAAACCTGCTAAATCCATAGGCACTTAAGAGCGATAATGGTATATTGATACCAATAATCACAAATGTATATATGATAGAGTTCCAAAACCCTTTAAAGAAATCTTCTGTCTGAAATAGTGCTAGTCCATATTGTACAAGCGAAAAGCTTCCATCTATACCTTTAAAGGAGTAAAATATCATAATCATCATGGGAAGTATACATATTAAAGAAAAGATATAAATAAATGAATTTTTGATTATTTTTCTAGTCATGCTATACCTCCTAATGGTCCAAATTCTTCTCTTGGAATCTTAAAAAAGCTATTATAAGTATTGATATTCCCATAACAAGTATAAAAGCAGCTGTACTTAATCTCTGATAATTTAGCTTATAAAAGTTGTTATTCATAAAGTATTGTAGCAAGTACACTGTATTCGGTGGTGCATCTCCGTATAACGCATAAACCTCACGAAACATTAAAAACGAATTAACTATGCTCAATATAACGACAAAAAATATAATTGGAGCTATTAATGGAACTACTATTCTAAAAGCATATTGTAAGCTAGAACTAGAATCCATCTGAAATGCTTCTTTGTACTCTTTACCCAAAGATGAGATTGCCCCTGTGAAAATAACCATCATATAGCCAGTGTTTTTGATTATAAAAATCAATATTAGGATTTTCATGGCATTATCCTCACCATAAAAAGAAATTGGCTGTCTATTAAAAAAGTCTAGTACTTTATTTGCCATACCACTATTCCCAAATATAACTTCCCAGCCCATAAGAGCCGAGGCAACAGGGACTATCATCGGAGATAGCATAGCCCATCTAGGAAATCGATACAATTTCCCTGCCATCATAAGGCTTAAAAATAATGAAAGAATAGTCAAAATAGGAACCCCTATAAGAATAAATTTTAGGGTATTCTTTGTTGCCAGTATAAAAGCAGGGTTTTTAAAAAGCTCACTAAAATTTTCAAGTGCAACAAATTGAACTTCGGTTATTCCCTTGGTAAAGGTATAATATAAGCTCAGGAAAAATGGCACCACGTAAAATACTAAAACTCCTATTAGCCCAGGAAGAATAAAATACCATCCGTAGCTCCTTTTATTCTCCAATCGCTTCAACTCCTCTCAAATTCATACTTACTTCTTTATTCTCAAATAGCTCTTTGTATATATAGTTATTCTTAAGTAAATACTCATGATTTCCACTGTCTGCTACTATACCATCTGCAAAAACAAATATTTTGTCGCTATCTATGATAGATGATATCTTGTGACTTATAAATATAATTATAGATTTTTTACTATATTCCTTCATTATTTTCATAACATCTTTTTCAGCTTTACCATCAAGATTTGCTGTGATTTCATCAAAGATATATATTGGCGTTCCTCTAAGCAATGCTCTAGCTATACTAAGCTTTTGTTTTTGTCCGCTTGACAGTGCAGAACCACCTTCACCTATAGTTGTGCTATATCCATCTGGCAAGGTTTTAATAAAGTCATCTAGTCCGACTCTCCTGCACATATCCTCTATATCTTCTTCCTTTAAGGATTCATCTGCCAATCTTACATTATTTATAATCGTATCATTAAAGAAAAATTCCTCTTTTTGGACATAGGTTATATACCTTCTGATAAAGTCATATGAAAGATGAGAATAGTCTACTCCATTTATGTAAATATTCCCCTTTTTTACATCATATAGTTTTACCAATAGTTTTGCAAATGTACTTTTACCACATCCATTTGAACCTACAATACTATATAAGCCAAATCTATCAATGAAAATATCCATACTGTTTAGAATATTTTCTTTTTCATCTTCATATGAGAATGTTATATCTGTACATTCCAAAGTAAAATTATTTGGCTTTTCAAAGTTTGATTTACTATCTATTTCAGAATCTTCATCCATTACTTTTAAAATCCTATTTAAAGATACAGTAATCTCCTGTAAGCTGATATTTATACCAAATACTTGTGATATAGATGAAAACAGCTTATTTATATAGGTATTAAAAGATACCATCAATCCTACTGTTAACATTCCTTCATTTATCAATACAGCTGACAAATATATTATATATAAGGATGAAATTACAGTGATTAAACTATTGATTAATTGCATGCCATTTCCCAAGTATATAGAGTTTTTCAAGAGTTCAAATTCTTTGTTAATGAAGCCTTTGTACTTATCATTCATTTTATTTTCTAACTGAAAACTTTTAATTCCCGTATTGTTTGAGAAGACTTCATTTTGAAAACTAAAATACTTATCCCCAAATTTTTTCCTCTTTTCAGCCAGCTCTTTGAAATGCCTCCTAGCAAAATATGTAACTAAAAAAGTTGTAGGTATATAAAATATTGCTACAGAGGATAGACGAATGGAGATAGTCATCACAAAATACACAGAGACTATTATATTGACTACTATATGGAGGATACTTGTAATTAGATTGATTCCAAATGAAACTATGCTATCAGTATCTCCGCTTAGACGAGAAATCAACTCTCCAACCTCATATTTACTATATTCACAAGTCCTCAATCTTATCATCTTGTCAAATAATTCTGTTTGTGCATTTTTGGATAGCTTGAAATTAACTACTTGTCCTACATAACCCTCAACCATACTCAATAAATTTGTAAACAATGTTATAAGGAAATAAGCCATGATAAGTTTAATCAGCAAATCTATATCTCCTGATGTAATGCTGTCTAGCATTTTACCATATAAATATGGGCTAATATTTGCCACTAAGGACCCCACAAATATTAACCCTATAATTATAATCAAATATTTCTTTCCTGTATAAATATATCTTTTAAAAAACCAATTCAATTTTTCTTTGTCAGTTTTATTTACATCCATGTTAGAATCACATCCTAAATATCATTTAAGTAGTGATAAATATATTAGATTTGCCTAACTTAAGTTTAAGTTAGGCAAATTATTATTAATAAGTAAGATATATTGTCTATGCCTCAATTATATTAATCATTATTTTCTTTGTTTCAAAATCTAACCACCAGTTCTTGCCTTCCCAATTATACTTCTTTGCCATCTTGTCCCACCAAGTATTAAACACATGAACTGTCTTCCCATAGTCTTTTATTAGTTTGTCATAAAGCTTCTGGTTGTCTGCATCAATTATTTTAGTAAGGTTTTCAAGTGCTATCTTCTTTTCAAACAAATCTTCTATTTCCTTAAATTCCTCGTCATTTAATTGCCATACTTCTTTAGTCATCATTTTATCCTTCCTTTCTCTTTATTGAATTATAGTTATTCTATAACAACTGAGTTAATATTTTCTCTTTGAATTGTTAGCTATTTTTCCTTATTCATTCAGCCTAATCATTATACTCTCCTCTGCCTTTTTAAGTGCTTCGTCAAGGGTCACTTCATCATCCATATATAGTTTGATAGCATCTATAAGGTCTTGTCTCATATAACCCATATCATATAGATAATTAATCTTTTGAGAATTCTCTATTGTTGATTTATTGTACTTGTCTACATTATCTCCTGAATACCCGTGCATCCAAAAAGCATACCCTATCATTCTATCTACACCTTTTTGACTAATCGGTGTTCCTGATCTCTCTTTTGAAACAAGAAACTGAATATCCTCCGTAAGTAAAAAACTTAAAAACTTCCATGCATTTTCTTTTCTCTCTGAACGGTTATTTATTGAAAACATTCTCTTACTATATCCGATTCTATTGTCGTTCTTCTCTCCTGTAAAACTTGGTATCATTCTACTCTTATGTTTTTCGTTATAACTATCAAAGTTTCCTAGTACATCTGAATAAAACCGATTTCCAATAAATACTCTAGTTAGCAATGAGCCCTGTAGTCTATCTATAAGATCAGGTTCTCCTATAAGTAAAAAATTCTTACTTTTAGAGCATTCCTTAAATTTTATCAAAAGATCTTTAAACCATTGCTGATTTAAATCCATTTCCTTAGTTTCCAGATTAATTAGATCTGGCATATTTTCTATGATTAAATTATATCCCAACATATCCCATACAGTTTCTTCTTCTATAGGGCAAGTAAATAAATGTCTATCTGGTACTTTCTCTTCTATTACCTTTGCAATATCTAATACTTCTGACCAAGATATATTATCAAAATCTATATTAAGTTCCAGTTCTTTTTCTAGCTCTTCGTTTAACTCATATTGATAAAATACATAGCTAATAGGTAAGGCTCGTATGGCATTATTTATCTTGATCCCATTTAAAACACCCTTATTTAGATACTGATAATTCTTATCTTTTACAATTAAATCTGTTAAATCCATAAAGGCATCAGTTCTTAAAAGAGCTTGATAGCCAAGACCTGCTCCTCCTGTTTGAACTATATCTCCTACATCTCCAGAAATGATATCAAGTGTCAATTTTGCTCCGTATTCTTCCTTATTTTCAAGAAATGCTTCATAGGTATTATAGGCATAGTTGTATTCTATATGCTCTTCGGGATATTTAATCTCATAGAGTTTTATAGCTTCTTCCAGAAAATCATACCTGTAAGGAGCTGTAAGAGTAATAGTTGTTTCTCTTTTTGGCCTTTCTCCTTCTTCCTTTGTATATAAATAATAAGAAAAACTTGAAGCAAAATCTTGCGTTTCAAAATCTCTAGGTATCAATGAACAATAAATTTCTTCATCTTTTCCAACTATAAAATCGTGTACATTATAATCATCTAAAAGATATGTTGCATATTTTCTAAAATCAAATATTGATTTTAGAAACTCACCATTATTGGCATCAAATGCATTAATCATTTTAGGATCTGGTACTACAGAGCCAAATCCATATATGTAATTTCCATCTGTCTTCTTCTTCAAGGAAATCTTCAACATAATAAAAAGCATCAGTTGCAGCATCTGAATCTTTATTTAACCCAGTGTTTAGTTCCTCGTTAGACTTGATATTTGACTCTTTTCCTTCATTGTTCTTAATAAGAAAAATACCAATTACAATTATAGCTATTAGTATTATGGATAGTATAATTACTCTATTCTTCTGATTCCTCATATCTTCACCTAATTTCAATTAGTCATTATCTTCTTTTTACCTCACTAGCTGTAATGGATGCATAGCTTACCCAACTTGCTTTTACAAGTTTTGTCAACCTTCCTTTTCCTTTATATTTTTTGGCACTCCTACTCATTCAGCCTAATCATCACATTTTCTTCTGCTTTTTTAAGTGCTTCATCAAGTGTCATTTTATCTTCCATATACAAGCCTATAGGGTCTGAAATATCTAATCTAAGGTAGCCCATATTGTATAGATAGTCTATTTTATGAGAGTTTTCTATCATAGCTTTGTTATACCGCTCTCTATTGCTTTTGTAGCTGTCTGTATTGCTGTCCATAGAACGCATACTAATACCATCTTCTATCATTCTATCGACTCCTTTTTCACTGATAGGCATTCCTGTGTTCTCTTTTGATGCAATTAACTGAATATCTTCTGTGAGCAAAAAGCTTAAATATTTCCATGCATTTTCTTTTCTCTCTGAACGGTTATTTATTGAATACATCCTTATACTATAACCAATTCTGTTATTGTTTTTTTCTCCGATAAAGTCTGGTATCATTCGACTTTTATTAGTCTTGTTATATTCATTAAATTCATATACTTTACCTTCATAAGAAATATCTCGACTCATTGTTAAAGCTAGCAAAGAGCCATATAGTTTGTCAAACCGACTAAATTCAACATCATTAAGTACAAAATTTTTGCTTTTGCTGCATTCCTTAAATTTTATCAAAAGGTCTTTAAACCATTGTTGGTTTAAATTTACTTCTTTAGTTTCTAGGTTAATAAGATCTGGCATATTGGCTATAAGTATAGATTCCCCAAAATCTTCCCAAAGATTTTCTATGTCCACTATGCCCAAGCGTGTAAATAAGTGTCTATCTGGAGCTTTCTCTTCTATTACTTTTACAAGGTCTAACACTTCCGACCAAGATATATTTTCAAAATCTATACTAAGCCCCAATTGTTTTTCTAGCTCTTCGTTTAATTCATATTGATAGAACAGATAGTTAATGGGTAGTCCTCTTATGGCATTATTTATCTTGATAGCATTTAATACATCTTTGTTTAAAAATTCATAATTTTTATCCTTTTGTAGTAAATCTGTTAGATCCATAAACACATCTGTTCTAAAAAGATTGTGATATGCTAATCCTGTACCTCCTGTTTGAATGATATCTCCTATATCTCCTGATATGATATCAAGAGTTAGTTTATCACCGTATTCTTTGCTATTTTCACGAAATGCCTCATAGGTATTGTATGCGTAGCTGTATTCTATATGCTCATCAGGATATTTTAGCTCATATCGTTTAATAGCTTCTGCCATGAAGTCATTTCTATATGGAGCAGTAATGGTAAGAGTGGTTTCTCTTTTTGGTCTTTCTCCTTCTTTTTTTGTGTATAGGTAATAATGATTTCTAATATCGCTCATTTTAAATTCTTGCTCGTCTAGTATTTTAGTTTCTAGCCAGCAATAAATCTCTTCATCTTTTCCTACTATAAAATCATTAAACCAATAATCATCCAAAAGATATGTAGAATCTTTACCAAATTCAAATATTGATCTCTTAAAGCCACCGTCCTTGGCAGAGAAAATATGTATCTTTTCGTCAAATCCATATATAAGCTCGCCATCCTCTGAAAAACGTATAGGCTCTAGCTTATAAGACGTATTTCTGAATATTTCAGTACCTGTTTCTGAATCAATCATAAAAAATCCACTATAAGGAAAGGATTCAGAACTCCAAGTTGTATATATGCAATGATCTTTATTATCTACATCAAAGCTTGTTACATTTTCATACGAATTCTTTAAATCTCCTGTCTTAGTAAATATTTGGAGTATAGGTTGAGTATTTGTGCTAGATAATAGATATATGTAATCATTAGTAACTTTCATATCTTCAACTTGAATATAGGAATCATGGTTAATATTCCCTTTGAATTTCTTTATTTCTATACTCTCTTTTTTATTTCCATCAAAATCGAAGGAGCTAACTATTACTTTCTTGCTATCAGCATCGTATTTCACATTCCAAAAGCCTTCTTCATTAATAATCCACTCTCCTTTCCACTCAATTCCATCGGGAATCTTATGAATGTTTTCTCCAGTTTTTATATTTTTAAAATATCCATCTTTATATTTAACTATTTCCCCATTATATTTAAATAGCTTATCAAAGACATCACCATCAAGTAACGATTCTCCTACAAACTCCTCTACATAATAAAATTTATCTGTTTCTTTTTTTTCATTTCCTTTATTTTCTTTTACAACGTCAAGTTCTTTGTTCAATACGATATTTGATTCTTTATCGTTGTTTTTCTTAACAAGAAAAATACCAGTTGCAATTATGGTTATTAGTACTATAGATAATAAAATTATTCTATTCTTATTATTTCTCATATCTTCACCTAATTTCAATTAGTTATTATCTTCTTTTTGCCTCACTAGCTGTAATGGATGCATAGCTTGTTCAACTTACTTTCACAAGCTAGGCAAGCTCCATTCAGCAATTATAGGAGATTGTTCATTGCATCAATTCCATCTCCATTTCTACATTTCTCTGCACAAGTATAAGAACAACCATAGGCACAGTTGCTAAAACAACCAGTTTCGCATGTATCTGAACAATCCCGTCTACAAATACCCTCACAGCTGGTTTTACAAGTTACGGCACAATTTTTTTCGCAACCGTCTCCACACCCTCCTACGCAATCTCCTGAACATTCTGAACATAGCCCCATAGTTCCGATAGGGTTGTTCATAATACTTTTCTTGATCTTGCTGTTGTATGACATAAGCTCTCCTCCTAATTATATTATTTTTTTGTGAAGCCTTTTCAGACATATCACCAATTCTATATCTCCTTTCCAACTTTTTCTTTAGTCTCCCCTGGTCTTTATCTCCTTATTTTTTATCGCTTGTATTTGTAATACCCTGTAAATTCATTATTGCTCTTGAAAAATTCAACTATTGGGTCTAGGAAATCATTTGTTTTTATGTCTGAATCGTTTTTACCAGATATCACTTCACAGCCCTTTAGTTTATCTTTCAAATCTAAGGCAACTGCTCTTTCTATATGGCTTTTCCTACATTGGAATGATGGTGAAACATTGTACTCTTTTGTGTTCTCTCTGTTGATATAAACACAATTCTTGCATTGGTAAGCATCACAGTTTCTGCATAGATTGCTGTTTTCAATTTTATGTAAACGTGCACCGTATTCCTTTATTATGCCTTCTTTGATATCTCCGATAAAGCTATCTTCATTGTTTGAATACTCTGCACAGCAAGTATATACTCTTCCTGTTGGAGATAATACAAATGTGTTTTCTCCCGCTTGACAGTTATCATGTTTGTCTAAAAGAAGTATATCTGTTAGCAGGTTTATCTCTTTCAATATTCCTTCTTCTTTCCATATATTTATAACTTTGTCTCTTATCATCTCCATTTGCAGTCTGTATTCCTCTTCGTCAAAATGCCTGTCTAGTTCTGTTATGTTTACATTGATTCTGTTTGAGAACTCTATTAATTCATCTATTGCTTTGCCTAGCTCTTTTATTTCATCTGCTTTTACGTTCAGTATTACATTGTCTATAAATGTTTTTTCTTTCCAAACATCTTCTATAGTATATACTGGTAATATTCTCTTGAATCCTTGTTTTTTTGCTTGATTATAACATCTTATGGGGATTATATGAAGTATGTCGTAGGATGTGTATTCTTCTCTGGTTTTTAGGGTTTGTCCATTTTCTCCATGTACAAATATAGGTGTCATGAAGTTCTCTTGTGCATAATTTAATCCTTCTAGGATTACTTTGCTATCCATTTCTTTGTCAAATGTATTTTGATTTTCGTAACTGCAATAGGCAGTATAATTATCTGATAGTAAAAAGTACAGTGATTTCTTATTTGTCTTGTTGTTTTCTCTTTCTATGTCGTATATGTTATATAGCTTTGAGAAAAAGTAGTTGTTTGCTCTAACTCTTGCTTTGTGCATATTGCATATATATTTAGCTCTGTGGAAGTTTGTAGGTATCGGTGCATCATCATAGTTGAAGCCCTGACAAAATCCACAGCCTGTTGCTATTTCACAATTTAGGCATTCTGAATCACTTTGTAGTCTGTTGGTGGATAGTACAAATGGTCTTACCTTTTCCATGTCTATTCCATTTTGTATATCTCCTACTGACCATTCTTCATGATTGTTTAATGAGTAACCATAGTATCTGATACATGGATAGATTTTCCCACTTGGTGATAGTGCTATCATTTTACCTGCTCCGCAATAGGTCTTATCCATATCTTCATATTCATAGGGATACCCTATGGCTTCATCAAAGAATGAGCAATAGTAACCTTTGTCATATAGTTTATTGTCTATTACATAGTCTGCTAACTTTTTAAGCTGTTGCTCTAGTATCTTATCATCTCCATCTTTCCAAACATTTTCAAAGACAACGTTGGCACTGACTTCTTTTATGCCTCTATTCCATAAGTATAATATACTATCGTATAGTAAAGGTAAGTCATCGCTTGCAAATGTCACTTTAGTTGAGCCTCTGAATTGGCTTAACCATAGGTCTATGTTTTTATTGATTTTATCAAATGAGCCTGAACCGTCTGGAAAAATCCTTTGCAAATCGTGTTTTTCCTTAGTCCCATCTACTGATATGGTTACTGATATCTTATTGTAATTCTTTTTGATAAGATTCTGAACTTCTGGACATGAGTAATTAACTCCATTGGTACAGATACTTATCCTATAGTTCCAATACCAGTCGTGATCTAGTTCAAATGCCTTCATCTTAAAATAATCCGCTATTCTATCTATAAGCTTAGCTTCTATCAATGGTTCTCCGCCTATGAATTCTAAGATAACAGCTTCTGAGTATCTCATCTCATCAGTTGTAAGCAAGAGATCTATGAAAGCTTTAGCTGTATCAAAGTCCATTTTGTTGTCAGACTTCTTGTGCGTTATGTAACAATATTTGCATCTCAAGTTACAATCGTCTGTTACTACAAGTGTAACTGTCTGGGCTCTGTCTGCATGCCAACTGCCGACTTGTTTTCCAAAGGTATAATTGTTATTGTTCATTTTGCTCCCCCTTCGTTTGTTTTCAAATAGACAAACTTATGCTTTTTATCCACTTTCCGATAAAGCTACAAAATGATATTAGTAAGGTCCTACATCATTTGAAATATGACTAGAATCATCTTCACATGGTGTTACATAATCATCCTCTTCACAAAAACCAGTTCCACTAAACACACTTAAAATAACTAGTACGCCTATTATCAACATTTTAATTATTTTAACATTATTCCTCTTTTTCCTCATCCCAAGTCCCCCTGACTAAATTTAGAAACTTTTAAATACTTTTACAAATATGTTATACTAAAAGCATAAATAAGTATACCCGATTGAAATCGGGGAAGGGGGATAACAAATGTTTGAATCATATGATTTAAAACAATTCGGGGAAAAAATAAAGAACCTGCGCACCTCTCTAGGTTTTTCGCAGGCGATGGTGTCTAAGGAAACTGGTATTAATATTGATACTATTCATAATATAGAAAATGGTTATTCTATTCCTCGGTATGATACACTTGTTCAACTAAGTCTTTGCTACAAGACAGACCTACATAAAATACTAGCAAGCTATCAAAGATGTAATTTATTATTTGATTTTTACAAGAAGCTTGACTATTTAATAAACTATGGCAAATTTGAAGAAATAAAAAATTTGCATGAATGTTTTTTATCTGAATTAAGTAAAAGTAATGATTTGCGATTAATCACTGTAGTTGAATTGGAGCAGATCAACTGTTTAATATTGGCTGTAAGCTCTAGGTATAAAAAGGAAATCAATTCTGCTTTAGAAACTATACGTTACGCATTTAATTTGACAATCCCAGAATTCACATATGAAAGATATGCTGATTTTAGATACTCTTCTCTTGAAATTCGCTTACTTGTAGTTGCTGCAGCATGTCTAGGAGACATAAGAAAATGTTCATTGAGCATAAGTATTTCCGAATTCATCATAAGCCTAATTGACATCGACTTGTTCAGTGATAAGTCTGAGGATTCATATGTGATTAAATCTCTTGCAAACATCTCATATAATTATCACAGATTGGACAATCATGAAAAAGCACTGGAATATGCTAAAAAAGGAATTGACTTGTCCCTAGAGAAAGGACTTTTGGATATGCTTCATTTTCTATTCTTAAGACTAGCAGTTGCACAATTAAGACTTGGTATTAGTGAATATATGGATTCTTTTAAAAAGTGCTTGTATGTTCTAAAAATCGGGGGGGATCAAGCACATTATGATCATATGGTTGAAATTATTAGGAGCAGATATTCTCTTAATTTTACCGAGCTATAAACAAAACCTAAATTATATAAGAATTAATGTAGATAGATTTTTGAAGTAATATCAAGTAATATTAAGGAAGATTTTCAATGAGCCAAAATTTTAAGCTTGATAATCATGGGAACAGTTTTCTTGATTATGCAAGTTTAAAAAACTGCCCCCTATAGTTTTTAACTATATTATTCTTTTTGACGATCTGGGAATACATTTCTAACAACATATTTATGGAATACCCATTCTCCTATTCCCAAAACTACTGCAGATACCAATGCATCAGCAAATGATATCTCTCTAATGTTCCATATAAATTCATATCCCCCAATATTATGACCATAGTCTATCATGACTCTTACATTTTCTAGTTCAAAAATATTAAATCTGCCAGGATTCATATTAATATCAGATTTAAAGGTTCTTAATCCTTCTCTAATAACTTCTAGTGATGTACCTAATCCATATAAAGCGCTAGCTACTGTAAGTACATTTTCTATGCATAGTGCCTTCTTTCCCTCTTTGATATGGTTAGTCAAAATTTCATTTTCATGAATTTTGAAAACAAAATTAAGTTCCCACTTGCTACCTCAAGTACTGCAATGTCTATTTTTTCTTTAGAGCTCAATACGTTTCTTGCACTTATTGGACCTGTATTATCTCCCTCTAATATACATTTATCATTCTTGAACTCCATTTTTTACAGCTCATAGAAAGTTAATCATGTCATCCTGTGAGCAGGTGAAGATTCTCTACACCAATGTTTGTAAAACAAGCATAATGATTAAGAAAACTCCTATTATCCCCATCAGTGGAAGTATAAACTTTAACCACTTGTTATATGTTACATCTACCATCTCAAGAGTTGCTAGAATTAATCCTGTTGGAGTGATAAAGGCCATCCAGCCCTGACCCCAGTTATAAGCAGTAACTACAACAGCTCTTGATATACCAACTGTATCTGCCAAGGGTGCCATTAATCGGCATAGATAGTGTAGCTAGCCCAGATGAAGAGGGAACAAAAAATCCCAAGAAGCTAAATAGTATCATTTGGACTGCTGCAAAAATACCTCTATTCATATTCCCGACAACTGATGAAGAGCCCATATATATAGCTGCTATACAAACCATTGCATCATATCTACTTGCTAAAAAATAAAGGCATTAGAAAAGGTACTGATTTCTCCCTTATGGTTTTCTACCAATAATACATTCTGCTCAGCATCATAAGACAATTTTGAATAGTGTCCTGCTGGTACTATATAGGTTAAAATGACTGCTAGGATTAGAATGATAACAGGTATGATAAAATAAAAACATAAAACCTACATAATAGTAAATTCCCTTAGGTTATATGTCTAAGGAAATTTAAATTTATTTATGTTATTTTCTATTTATTTTTGGTCTTTATATCCTTCTCTTATTACTTTATATTCGCCGGTTTCTGTATTCAAATCATAGATACTAAAATTAGTTCTCATATCAATACCTTCAAGATGAGTCGCTAAGTTGATAGATGCTGAGCCATCATCTCCACTTATGATCCTATGAAATACATAGGTTGGCCAAGTTAATATAGCTCCACCTTCACAAACTATTTCCCCATTGTGTTCAATATAATCTGGTGTTACTACAAATTTTTCAATCCTTCCATGCTCTTGTGTATATAATTCAACATATCTCCTTCCATGAAGCACAAATAAATTGTCCTCCTGATATGGATGCATATACCATGGACGTTCAACATCTCCTACTGCGCCAGGTGATACTGCGTTGTTTTTATGTAATACTCTATCTATGCCATCAATTTTAGGTATCATTGATTTAACCATAATATCAAAAGCAACTCCCTCGGTTCTTCGGAACTCCTTAAGTTTAATTATTTTGTAAAAGTTCTTTACTTCCTTAATTACATGATCCATTAGAATCCTCCTTATTAATTTTTTGACTCTGTATAATATCTATGAGTTCTTATACCCTTTATATTACTAATTAATTATTAAAAGTAATTTTTGACTATTTTTTATTTTTTATTTTTTAGTTTTATGATTTGTGTTAGATTAAGGGCTTTTGGATACTATAAGTTATGATGGAAAGATAAATCATTAATAACAACTAACAGGTGAAAGGTATAAATAATGAAAATAGGTATTATCTCTGATACTCATATAAAAAAGAATACTAGTAATTTAGCAGCCCTACTAAATACTCACTTTAAAGAAGTAGATCTCATTATTCATGCAGGGGACTATATATCTGCTGATGCAATAGAAATATTAAAGGACTACAAGAACTTTGTAGGAGTTTGGGGAAATGTCGATGAGTCTGAAATAAAGACTCTAATAAACGAAAATGAAATAATTACGATAGATGGCTATAAAATTGGGATTTTTCATGGACACGGCACTGGTAGCTCTACTTTTGATAGAGCTTATGATAGATTTAAGGAAGATAAAGTAGATATTATTATATTCGGACATAGCCATCAGCCTCTAGCTAAGACTAAAAACGGAGTACTGATATTAAATCCAGGTTCCTTAACAAGAAAACGCCGCGAAAGATGGTTTTCATATATTATTTTAGAACTACATGAAGGAAGTTTTGATTTGCAATTTAGATTCTTTTCATGACATTAAATATAACTATTAAGTAATATTTGTAAGCTCTTGGGTCAGGCTTTAACAATTTCATAACTAGTTATGAAATTATAAAAGCCTGACCACTATATATCCCTAACAACCTATATCTATTTGAAGTATGCTACAGCTTGATTTATTGTTTTAGGTTCTAACTCAACTACAACTGGACCATTTAGGAATATCTGAGCATTTGTTGTCCTGTCTTTTAGCATAATAAAATGACTGCAAAGAATTCTATTATCTGTTTTTATCATGTTCATTGGATCATAGCCAATTATCTGGAATTCCCCTTGTACGTATTCTCTATCTGCATTGAAAAAATCTTCGAATTTAGCTCTTTTCCTTTCGAAATATTTATTAGCCATTTCTTCTATGAGGTTAGCATCTTCTATTTCTACTGTAGCAGTTTTGTCAAAATTGGCACTTACAATTTCAAATACAGAGGAATTGCAATTACCTATTTGATGGTAAAATGAAATCCCTACTTCTGATACAATTACTAGAAGTACTGCACCACTAAAATATGATATTCTCCTTGTATCAAAAAACAGTTCACTTTCCGTAGATAAATAGCTTATGTATTCTTCCATACGTGCATTATATTTTTCAGTGGAGATTTGCTTAAGTGCCATTATCCCTACATACTCTGCCATTCCTTCGGCTGTTTCCGAAAGATATTCACATCTTATTATATCTCCTATGATTGCCTCTCTCCTACTACGGATAGATACAAACTGGGTTAGAAGCCTTTTCTTTTTTGCTTTATCCTTTTCTAGATATGCAGCTGCAAGAATTTTGTTTTCAGCATATTTTAATTTGAAATTCTCTATATCTGATGGATAGTCAAGTGTTCGTAAATCCTGTGGCCATCTGCTTTCTTTTAATTCGTATTGGTAGGCATGAAACATCTCATGTACAATGCATGCCGCCAAGACTTCGATATCTTCCTTGTCTGGATTTTCTACATTCCATATAGCTAGATATTGTCCTTCATAATTAATTGCAGTATTACCTATAAAGCGGTTATCATAAGAAATCACCTTATCTTTTAGAAATACCTCTTTATCATTGTATAGTGCAAAATCATAGAAATGGAAGCCCTCCCATAGCTCATTAAAGTTTACTCTACTGAGCAAATTACTAAGTTTTGCATATAGTTTTCTCATTATTCACATTCTCCCCCTTCTATTTCATAATAATAAAGCTCATCAATCCCCTACTTTGACTTTTTTCTTATTTCCATCCTATTTTATACATTTTCATATGTCAACATGTTAAATTATTTTATAATTTTACCATATTTCCTATTGCAATTTCAAAATATCTATTGTATTATTGTATTAAGCGCTTAATACAATAATACAGCTTGAGTGAGAAGGAGTGATGAAATGCAATGGAATATTGACTCTGAACGACCAGTTTATATTCAGCTAATTGAACAGATTCAGGCAGGGATTATTTCGGGTTACTATAACCTTGGAGATAAGCTTCCATCAGTCAGAGAATTGGCAACTGAAGCTGGTGTCAACCCTAATACTATGCAAAGGGCACTAGCTGAACTAGAGCAAACTGGATTAGTTTACACTAATCGAACCAGTGGCAGATATATAACCTCAGATATAGAAGTAATAAAAAAATTAAAGAAGCAATCAGCCAAAAATATCATTGTAGATTTTATAGAAAAGATGAAACAGCTTGGTTACGAAGAAGATGAAATCTTAGAATGTGTAACAAAAATATTAGAGGAGATGAGAAAATGAATCCTATTATAGAGTGTAAATCATTAACAAAAAAATATTCAGGATTTACTGCTCTTTCTGAAGTGAATTTAACATTAGAAAGAGGGCGTATTATCGGGCTATTAGGTCCAAATGGTAGTGGAAAAACAACTTTGCTTAAATTAATAAATGGACTATTAGTTCCTGATAACGGAAGCATACAAATTGCAGGTAAAAAGCCTGGAGTAGAAACTAAAAAAGTAGTATCATATTTACCCGAAAAAACCTACCTAGCTGATTGGATGAAGGTTACTCAAGTCATTGAATTTTTCCAGGACTTCTATGATAACTTTAATCCTAAAAAAGCCTATGATATGTTGATTGATTTAAAAATCGACCCAGAAAGACGATTAAAAACATTGTCAAAGGGAACAAAAGAGAAGGTTCAATTGATATTAGTGATGAGTAGAGAAGCAGATTTGTATTGCCTTGATGAACCTATAGGTGGAGTGGATCCTGCATCAAGAGATTATATCTTAAATACTATTATTAACAATTACAACGAAAATGCAACTGTTCTTATTTCAACGCATCTAATTGCAGATATTGAAAAGGTATTAGATGAGGTTATATTTCTTAAGGATGGCTCTGTAACCCTACATTCCTCTGTAGACGATGTGAGGGTAAGAGAAAACAAATCAATTGATTCACTATTTAGGGAGGTGTTCAGATGCTAAGTAATTTAATAAAGCACGAGTTTAAAGCTACTTCAAGAATATTAGTTCCCTTATATATAGTTCTGATATGTATATCAATTATAAATCGTTTTTTATTCCAATCTGGAATTAATGAAGGAGTTTTCGCTTTTTTCACTGGATTCCTGATGATTACTCAAATATTGCTTATTGTGGCAATCCTAATAACAACGGTCCTGTTTATGGTTATTAGATTCTATAAAAACCTCCTAAGTGATGAAGGATATTTGATGTTTACATTGCCAGTAAATACTCATCAATTAATTATATCTAAGCTTTTAGTTACAATAATATGGATATTTGTTAGCATAATAGCTATATTGTCATCTCTTTATATTGTTTTCGCTACCTCAGGTAGTATCGGTTTAATTATTAGAGAAATACAGAGAGCTTTTGCAGAATTAAAAACTAGCTTCGGTGGAAACTCAGTACTATTAATTATAGAATTAATTCTTATGCTACTATTAAGTGCAGTTACAAATATGCTAATGATTTACAGTTCTATTGCAATAGGTCAGCTGTTTAGTAAGCACAGGATTGTTGCATCCTTTGTATCCTATGTGGTTATTTATAACATTATGCAGCTAATTATGGTCTTAGTTCTAGTTATTCTAAGCTATATTCTATCTGGCAATTTAAATTTCGCGGCTATAGTGCCTCAGGTAATATTCCCAGTTATCATCATAATTACTTCACTGACATGTGTAGCCTTTTATATAACAACATATTGCATCTTTGAAAGGAAATTAAACCTAGAGTAAAAAGTAGACTCCCTCTGTCCTATGTTAGATGACAGAGGGAGTTGCGTTTTATATTTAACGATGTATAATAATATTGAAGGAGGAATTGATATGGAATTTACTAAAACGATAAAGATGAGAAGATCAACAAGAGGCTATAAGCCAGAACAAGTTACAAATGAAGAATTAAGCAAAGTATTATTTGCAGCTAATGCTGCACCTGTTGGAAATGGAATGTATGAAAATGTTCACCTTACAGTTGTACAAAATGCTGAACTATTACATAAAATGGTAAAATCTACAGCAGAGGTTTCTAATAACCCAGATGCTAATCCATTCTATGGAGCGCCAACTGTTATTATTGTTTCATGCAAAGTAACTGACCCTGCTAAAATAGGTAGTGCATATGCAAATGCAGGATGCATTATCGAAAACATGAGTCTTGCAGCTACTGACGCTGGTCTAGGAAGTGTTTATCTACTTGGTTTTATAAGAGCAGGTGCCATTAATGATAGCTTAAAGAAAGAATTAGGAATTCCTGAAGACTTTAATCCAGTTTCTGGTATGACACTTGGCTATCCAACTGAAGAGCTTGTGGAAAGAAATATACCTACAGATAGAATTGCAACAAATTATATTAAATAACCTAAAAACTCCATCCAAATAAGAGAGCTCAAGTTCTTATTTGGATGGAGTTTCTTATTGTATCTAAAACACACTTAAAGACAAATGGATTTCTCGTGTCCCTCTAATCAATTTGTAGGTACATAATCATGGTCAACAGTTATTACTGAGTGATAGTTTGGATTAAGCTTATAAATCCTTTCAGAAATAAGCTTAACTAGCTCATCATCACTCCACTTAAAGTCAAAAGGAACTACCACATCGAAAATCAAATTGGAATGACTTTTACCCCATACAACACGAAAATCATGCATACCTATTTCTGGTGATAAATTTTCAATAACATGTTCTACCTCTGCTCTTAGTCTAGTTGATATCTAGAAATTCAATGTTTCATGCTTACCTGTAATAATATATATTACCCATTCTGCCAAATTCGTAGCATGATCACTAATTCTTTCTATATATTTTGCCACTTGAGAAAGGATGATACCCTGTTCTACATAATCAGGATTCTTTTTCATCAACTCCTGTAAATCTTTTAATATTGCTTCATAGTATTCATCAACAATTTCATCCTTTTCACATACCTTTTTAGCCAGTTCTACATCTTTATTTACATAAGCATCTATCGCCTCTTTTACCATCTCACGTGCGACATCAGCTGCTTTAGGAACATCAATCAAAGGCTTTATATAGTTTTCTTCTTTTATCTTTAACATTAGCTCACTAATATCTGCTGACTGGTCTGCTATTCTTTCTAAATCTGTAATCATTTTAAGAATTGAAGTAATAAGCCTTAAATCCTTTGCTAGTGGCTGCTGTGTTGCTATTAGTCTAATACATTTTGCTTCTATTTCAGCATTCATGTCGTCTATAATATCGTCTTCTTCAACTACCTTTTTTGCTAATTCGATATCCTTATTTTTTAGAGCTAATATTGATTGATCAATTGATTTTTCTACAGCACTTGCCATCCTGACAAGGTCCAAGTTTAAATTTTCTAAGCTTTCGTCAAAAGCATATCTAACCATGCCATCCCCTCCTATTAACCAAATCTACCCGTAATATAATCTTCTGTACGTTTATCATAAGGATTACTGAAAATCTTTATTGTAGGTGAATACTCAACTACTTCACCATGTAAAAAGAATGCAGTATTATCTGATATACGTCCTGCTTGCTGCATATTATGAGTTACTATAATTATGGTATATTTCTCCTTTAGCTGTGAAGCTAAATCTTCTATTTTCAATGTAGAAATAGGGTCTAATGCTGATGTAGGCTCATCCATCAATAGTACCTCTGGCTCTACTGCCAACGCTCTTGCAATACACAGCCTTTGCTGTTGACCACCAGATAAACCTAAAGCATTCTTCTTTAATCTATCCTTTAACTCATCCCAAATAGCAGCAGAGCGTAAGCTCATCTCTACAATATCATCTAATTTAGCCTTGTTACGGACTCCATGAGTTCTGGGTCCATAGGCTACATTGTCATAAATACTCATCGGAAAAGGATTAGGCTTCTGAAATACCATTCCTACTTTTTTTCTTAATTCTATGACATCTACATTCTTGTATATATCTTGTCCGTCTAACTTAATTTCACCAGTTATTCTACAATTTTCTACTAAGTCATTCATACGATTTAATGTTTTTAAAAAAGTTGATTTACCACATCCTGAAGGTCCTATTAATGCCGTAATTTGCTTTTCAGGTATTGTCATATTTACAGATTTAAGTGCCTGCATATCTCCATAAAACAGATCTAAATCCTTTACTGAAAATTTCTCCTTATTCATTCCCTCACTCCTCTATCTATCTTTGACTAAAATACATCTTGTTTATACCCTCTTCATTCTTGAACCTATTTTATTCGCAACAAAATTAATTAAAGCCACAACTATAATCAATACTAATGCAGTAGCATCAGCTTGTTCAAAGGATATTCCTTCTTTAGCTAAAATGTATAAATGAACTGCTAATGTTCTTCCAGAATCCATGATACTTGATGGTAATCTTGGGACCATTCCTGCTGTCAAATATACTGCCGCTGTTTCTCCTACCACTCTACCTATACTCAATATTATAGCTGTTATAATTCCAGGCATAGCACTTGGCAATATTACTCTAAAAATAGTCCTAAGCTTTGATGCTCCTAAGGCTAGACTTCCTTCTCTAAAGCTTTTAGGCACTGCTTTTAGTGCTTCCTCTGTAGTTCTAATAATTGTAGGTAACACCATCATACTCAATGTAATTGCTCCTGAAATAAGTGAGAACTTTAATCCTAAAGCTATAACAAAAAATATCATACCAAACAATCCATATATTATCGATGGAATCCCAGCTAAGCTTTCAGTTGCAAATCTTATAAGACTAACTATTTTACCTGGCTTTGCATACTCTACCAAATATATTGCTGAGCACACTCCTATAGGAGTAGAAATTGCTATGGACAGTAACACAATATATAAAGTACTTATTATCATAGGAAAAATTCCTGGTACATCATCTGAAGCGTTATTTGTTAAGAATCTCCAACTTATTTCTGATATACCATTTGAGATAACGTATAATAAAATCCATGCAAGTGCACCAACTGTAATTAAGGCCGATGTCCAAATCAATACTTTAGCAATGGTATCCTTTAATCTTCTTTTACTCAACTTAATCACCTACCTTACTTGTCATTTTGCTGAGCACAATATTTAAAATCATTATAAAAGCAAATAAAATTACTCCAGTGGCAAACAACGCATCTTGGTGTAATCCAAAAGCATATGACATTTCCATAGCAATATTAGCTGTTAAAGTACGAATAGGTGCTAAAATTGAACCTGGAACAGCAGGAGTATTTCCTGCTACTAAAATTACTGCCATTGTTTCACCTATTGCTCTTCCTATTCCTAAGACTATCCCCGTAAGAATTCCTGAACGAGCAGCAGGTAGTATTACTTTAAAAATTGTTTGTATATGAGATGCTCCTATACCTAATGAAGCCTCCTTATATTCACTAGGCACAGCACGAATCGATGTTACAGAAATGTTAACTATAGTTGGCAATATCATTATACCTAACATTATGTTAACAGCTAGCAAGCTGTTCCCGGGACCACCTAAATAATTACTTATCATGGGTACTATAACTACTAATCCAAAGAAACCGTATACTACAGATGGAATACCTGCTAACAATTCAACTGCTGGCTGAACTATCTTGGCGATTCTTCTTGGTGCAATTTCAGCTAAAAACACTGCAGTTAACACCCCTATAGGAACACCTATTACTATAGCTCCTATTGTAGCTAATATAGAGCCAATTATCATAGGAAATATACCGAAAATATCCTGCATCGGTTTCCATACTGTCCCTAAAACAAAATCACCTAGGCCAATTGTAATTATTGCAGGAATGCCTTTAGCAAAGATATATATAGTAATTATTGCAACAGATAATACAGCAAATAAAGCGCATACAAAGAAGAAAATTTCGATTAACTTTTCACTTGACTTCATCTAATCACCTCTTCATTTTCAGGTTAAAAACATAAGAAATTAAAACGGAAGACAGACTCCAAGGATTTACAATGGAGTCTAGTCATCGTCAAAAGGGGGACATGTAACATTTTCTTTTAACTATTTTACTGGTATATATCCTTCACCAACTATTTTTTGTCCTTCACTACTCATAATGAAATCTATAAAAGCTTTTACCTCTGGTCTTAACTCACCCTTTGTTAACATTAAGAATGGTCTAGCCACTGGGTATTCATTTGATTGTATAGTTTCAACTGTTGCTTCAACACCATCAACTTTAACCGGTTTTATTGAATTATCTATATATCCAAGTGAAACATATCCTACAGCGGCTTGTTTAGTAGCTACATTTTGCTTTACAGCACCATTTCCTTCTGCAATTAAAGCTGTCTCAACAAGTGCATCTTCGATTTTTAATATTTCTTCAAATGCTCCCCTAGTACCTGAACCAGCTTCACGACTTACAACTATAATTTCTTTATCCTCTCCTCCAACTTCTTTCCAATTTGTGATTTCACCTTTGAATATTTTAGCAGCTTGCTCCGTAGTTAAATCAGATACAGAATTACTTGGATGAACTGCAATTGCAATACCATCTCTTGCTATAACATGCTCTGTTAATCCCCATTCTTTTTCCTCTGATTTAAGTTCACGAGAAGCAGTTCCAATATCTGCTGTTCCATCATTAGCAGCTTTTACACCTGCTGTTGAACCTACACCTTGTATATCAATTTGAACTCCTGTTTCAACACTTGCAAAAGCATCAGCTAACTCTTGTGCTAAAGGTTGTACAGAAGTAGACCCAATAATATTTATAGATCCCTTTAAAGTGCTTTCATTTTGAGTATTATTTTGAGTATTATTAGGAGTTTCATTACTATTAGAACCTGTACAGCCAACAAATGCTAATGATGATAACACAACAACTAATATTAAGCTAAGTATTTTTACTCTCTTCACAATAAACACGCTCCTTAAACTTTTAATTTCTGTCTACAATAATAATCTACATCCTCTTTGTTAAATCTGTATGTTTTGTATGTAAAATCTAAGTAAAATATTTTATTTCTATATAGCCTACGGATTTATAATAAGAAGATACCATAACACTAAAAAACTAAAAGGCAGTTCTTCCTAGTCATATGAATGACATAGAAAAACTGCCTCTGTTGTTCTAAGTTTTTTCCGTCTAGTTCATCTGCAATCCAAGCCTCATCTGCGCCACTAGTAAATGTTACACCTAGTCCCCAAAGCACTTGCAGTAAATAATCCACATATCACAAATCCAAACATTATATATCCTGGAGATGTACTATGTGTTCCAGGACTTATAGCTTACCCATGCGTTGTTATGCTAAGAAACTTAGTTCGTGTACCTTTTGGTATATCTTAATTAATGTAATTATAATACGGCAAACAAAACACCTCCTCGATTACTTGATTAGTTCATAACTTTATATTTTATAGTTACTTGATTTTTTAAACTCTCTATGGTAGAATGGAAAAAAAGTTCTTTAGAGGTGATTTTGTGATTAACTCATTAGTATCAACCAATAGTATTAGCTTTATTCTCGTGTTTTTAGAGGGATTTTTATCATTTTTCTCACCTTGTATAATTCCACTAATCCCTATCTATATGGGATATTTAGCTGGAAATACAGATGACATCGGCGAAGACGGAAGTATTAGCTATAATAGAAAAAAAGTGTTTTTTCATACTATATTTTTTGTATTAGGAATATCCTCTGCATTTTTTATTTTAGGGATGTCTTTTACTGCTATAGGTTCATTTTTTCAGAGTAATCAATTGTTGTTTACCCGTTTAGCAGGAATACTTATTATAGTTTTGGGTTTATTTCAGCTTGGTGTTTTTGAATTGAAATTTCTTAATAGGGATAGAAGGTTTAACTATAGATTAAGTAAGAAAAAAACAAATCCACTAATTGCATTTATAATGGGTTTTACTTTTAGCTTTGCTTGGACTCCTTGTGTTGGTCCTGCTCTTTCTTCTGTACTAATACTAGCATCAAGTGCAAGTAGCTCATTAACAGGGAATTTACTTGTATTATTGTATGCCATAGGATTTATTATACCATTCATGATATTAGGACTGTTTACTACCCAAGCTTTAAACTTTTTAGATAAGCATCAAAAGCTATTGAAGTATACGGTAAAAGTAGGGGGAGTTATACTAATCATCATGGGAGTTATGACCTTTACAGGGTGGATGAATGGTATATCAGGATACTTAAATTCTTTTGTTTCAACTTCTATTAGTGATAACAATGATAATCGACAAGAAAATCTAAAGGAAGATTTAGAGACCTCAGATATGCATAACAATGAACAGATAGAAGTTAATGAAGATTCTGAGACAAAAGATATTCCTATTATTGACTTTACATTGATAGACCAGTATGGTAACGAGCACACACTCTCTGATTATAAGGGCAAAGTAGTATTCTTAAATTTTTGGGCAACTTGGTGCCCTCCTTGTAGAAAGGAAATGCCAGATATACAATCACTCTATAATGAATATAATCAAAACCAAGATGATGTAATATTCTTAGGAGTTTCTAATCCAAGAAATGAAAACAATATAAATACACGTGAAGTAGATAAAGATGGAATAATCAGTTTCCTAAAAGAAAACGAATTAGATTTTCCCGTAGTATTCGATGAGTCAGGTGAAATCTTTAGTCTATATGGCATATCTTCCTTGCCTACTACTTTTTTGATAAACAAAGACGGTAATATTGTTGGCTATGCTCCTGGAATGCTTACAAAGGACATCATGAAAAGTGTTATTGAACAAACATTAAAATCTACAAATTAGAAAAGATTAATACTGTACGAAAGGAGTCTTTCAAATGAAGAATCAATACAACTTGCCCTGTAACATTGCACAAACCTTAAATATTATTGGTGACAAATGGACACTACTCATATTACGTCAGTTATCTAATGGTCACAACACTTATAATTCAATACTAGAAAATCTAGAAGGAATACCTAGTAATCTCCTCTCTAACCGATTAAAAAATCTAGAAGAAGATGGATTAATAATTCCTATCCTATACCAGTCACATCCTCCTAGATATAGATATGCTCTAACAGACAGCGGTAAAGATTTAGATGATGTTTTCTATAGCATTATCTTATGGGGTGAAAAGCATTTGGATAAATGCTATAAAGAGCTCATACACAATTCGTGTAATCATAATATTGAGCTACAGTATTATTGTCCACATTGTGAAAAGACTGTTAACAAAAATGAAATTACTGTAAAGGCGGGAAAGGATTATCCACGATAGTCCTTTCTGCTAAGCGTTACAAAAAATGTAATTATGATATGGAAACAAATCCTATCTTTGGTTTATTTCGATGTACTACTTTTCCACTCTTTGTAGTCATTAATATCTTTATCTATATGCTTTAGTATGAATCCAACTACCGAAACATCGTCAATTAACCCTAAAATCGGAATAGTATCTACAATCGCATCAACTGGAGACACAAAATATATTAATCCAATGATTATCATTATAATTGAACTCTTAGGTATTTTCTTATAGCTGCCATTCTTCCAATCTCTAACTAGTTCGAATAACAGTATCAACTTATCCCAAACTTTTTCTAATGGTGCTTTTCTTTTTCTAGCCTTTTTATTAGCTTTCTCGTAAAGTACCTGAAGCTTTTTTGGATTACTTAAATATTCTTGGGCTCTAATATTATGTTTTGATTTATATTCTTCAAAGTATTTTCTTCCGTCACTTTTTTCTTTGTCAGAATGATTGCTCATTATCAACCTCTCCTCTTTAGACATATGTCACTATTATTGTATTGGATATTTCTTGATTTTCTAAACAAATCGGTGCATATACATATTATGTCATAAAAATCAAACTCTAATTAAGTTTTTATGAATAGAGGTTATTTCACTAGAAAAATAATTTTTTTCAATTTGAAAAAGAGATATCACAAACTCATCTCTAACTAGTTTGTGATATCTCTATAGGTGCTCTTATAGTACTCTTATTTTATTTAGTAAATACTACATCTAAGGTTATAGTTCCATCTTCATGTTCAACAATGTTGTCTAATTTAATACTAGTTTCTGTACTCTTTGTGCTCCACTTAAATAAGGTACAGTTTCTAAAACTGTACCCTTCATCTTCGCCAAGCATTTAATGGCTTATTAATTAAATTGATAATTTACAGCCTGTGACTGGAATAGTTTATAATACAAGCTTTCTTTCTTTTCCATTAGATTTTCATGACTGTCAAAATCAGAAACTTTTCCTTCATCGATTATTAGTATTTTATCACAAAAAACACTACTGGACATTCTATGAGAAATATAGATTGCTGTCTTTCCACCTACTAGGTTATTGAAGTTCTCATAAATATCAGCTTCAGCCAGTGGATCTAGTGCAGATGTAGGCTCATCTAAAATGATAAGGGACGCGTCCTTGTATAAGGCTCTTGCTATGGCAACCTTTTGACTCTCTCCACCTGACATTTCTATTCCCTTTTCATCATAGGCTTTTCCAAACATGGACTTAATTCCATCAGGTAAACTGCTTATTTTTTCTTTTAAACCGACCTCTTCTATTAACTCCATAGTTTTATGAGCATCTTTATTTATTTCTTGGCATGTAATATTCTCCTCTATACTGAAAGCAAATAGCTTAAAATCCTGAAATACTGCTGCTATTCTCTTCATATAGCTTTCATGCTCGTATTCGAATATGTCGTGACCATTTATGAAAATTTCACCTGATGTAGGACGGTAAAGCCTACATATAAGCTTAATTAAAGTAGTTTTACCTGCACCATTTAATCCAACTATAGATATCTTCTCTCCGCTTTTTATTTCAAATGAGATATCCTGTAGCACTAGCTTATCACTTCCAGGATATTTAAAGGAAACATTTTTGAACTCTATAGTCTTAATATCACCTATAAATTCCAAGCTTCCTCCTATTTTGCCTTCGTCTGGCAGAGACATAAATTCCATAAAAGGATCCAAATATCCAAGCATTTGAGCGACAGTCATGATGTTCTTTCCAAATTCAGCCGTAGCAGTTGTGAAATTAATTGCTGCTGAAACATACATAGTAAAAGAGCCCAAACCTATTCTTGGTCCAAGTATATCTGTTATCACCCTAAGACCTACATAACCATACGCAATTGCTGCCTGTAAATCATTGATAACTCCGTATAATCCTAGATATTTACCTTGTTTCTTATAGTAACCACTGAACCATTCATTTATTTCAGCATTATATTTAGTTACACGGTCAGTCATCATTTTGCTCATACCATAAAGTCTTATATCTTTTTGAAGTTTATCATTATAACAAAGGCTTACATAATAGCCATATCTTCGGTTAATAGGAATTATTTCCTGGAAAAAGTTGATTTGATATTTCATAAAAAATCTATATATTAGTAAAGATAAACCAATTGTTAGAGCAAGAAAAATTACTAGTAAAGGGCTAAGCATAAACATAATAGCCACAAGTCCTATGATAGTCACAAGATTTTTTAGCATTGCAGCTACACTATTTATCATATTCTGCATTGCACCTTGGTTGTTAGATGCGAAAACTGCCCTCTCTTTTAAATCCAAATAGTATGGATTTTCAAGATAAGAGAACTCAACATTCATAATCTTTTCAGCCATTGCCTGACTCATTTTTTCACGCATATATATGTTTTTTACATCCATAATGCGCTTCATGGTATTTGATAAAAGTGCAAATAGTAAATTCGATAGCACAATCATAGAGCCTATTAGAACTAGCATCTCTATCTGTCTTCCCCCTACTAACTCATCTATTAAATATTTAGGAAGAATTACATTTATAAAAATCTGACCACTGCTTATTAGTGTACTAAGAATAAGAAGAATAATATAGGAAGGTGAAATTTTCCATGAAAGTGAGAAAAACATTTTAAATTTTTTAAAATTATTCATATGCTAATCCTCCCTCATTATAATACTTGCCTTGAATGGTAAACATTTCATAATAGCTGCCACGCTTTTCCATAAGCTCTTCGTGGCTTCCATATTCCTTTAGTCCATCATTATCAAACAAAGCAATGTTGTCGCAAAACTTTGTACTAGCCAATCTATGAGAAACATAAATTGCAGTTTTGCCCTTAACTAGCTCACTAAAGTTTTCATATATTTCTGCTTCTGCCAGCGCATCTAATGCAGCAGTTGGTTCATCCATTATTACCATGTTAGCATCTTTATAGAGTGCTCTTGCTATGGCAAGCTTTTGGCTTTCGCCACCTGAAAACTCAGTACCATTTTCATCAATTATCTTAAGCATCATTTGATTTAATCCTTTTGAGAAGCCCTTTACCTTTTCCCCAAGTCCAACCTTGTCAAGTGCAGTTAAAACCCTATTTTCATCTATTTTATCAGAATTACAAGCAACATTTTCTCCTATTGTATACGCAATTACGTTAACGTCCTGAAATACTACTGAAAACATAGAAAACAATTCTTTCTTATTAAATTCTTTTATAGGAATTCCATTTATTAAAATCTCTCCCTCTGTAACATTAAAAAGTCCTGTCATTAACTTAATCAACGTACTTTTACCTGCTCCGTTGATACCTACAATGGCCAGCTTCTCGCCTTTTTTGATTTTGAAATCTAAGTTTCTAAATATATATTTTTCCGTATTAGGATATTTAAAGCTTACATTCTTAAACTCAATTTCTAGGGTATCATCCTCAATAGCTTCTCTTGTTCCTCCCTTTTCGCCTAAGTCCTTATCCATAAACTCGTAGAAATCGTGCACATACTGTCCTTCATTTATGGTAAAAGAGATATTTTCTATTAATGTCTTCATAAGTAGAGATAAACTAACTATTGCAGCCAAATACATAGAAAAGTCCGCTATAGACATGCCATTTACAGTTTTATAGATAAGTATACCGTAAGTAGCCGCATCACTTAGCAAAAGTGTAATTAACCCTAAAAATCCTAATGCATATTGTTTATTAGCAATCATCTTATGTATATTCATGTATCCTGAGATTTCTTTAGAGTAATTGTTTAAAATCCTATCTTTAAAGCTATAAATTCTAATGTCTTTTCCATAGGCAAAATCATGAGTTGTTGTATAATAATACTGCTTTCTTCTTTCTGCATGAGTCAGAGCCTGACGCTTATTGTATCTATAATTATGAACTCTTCTACTGATCCACATAGAAACTAAAATATTTAGAATTAGTCCTAATAGTATGAAAATATTTAGCATACCTACAAACACTATAAAAGCCAGTGTTGTTAAAAGCATAGGTGGAGTTTCAAACAGCTTATGATACACTCCTTCTACTCCGTTATTGTTACTGCTGGTTGCCTCCATAGCTCTACCATTGTTTTCAAAAAAGGTTGCATCCTCCATATACCTATAATCAACGCTAACAATCTTATCGAACATGTCCCTGATATAATCAATTCTAAGTCTTGTAATCTGAGGATAGGTAAAATCCTTCACATAGGTTTGAACAAAACCAAATACAGATGTTAGCAGCAGGTAGCCTAATATAATATTAATTATATTTCTTATAGTTGCAGCACTACCTAAAGACAATTCTCCGATTAGAAGCTTAGGAAGCACAACTGAAAAAAATGGGTATATTGCTGCCGTAATAGTATAGATTACAAAATATACATATATCTTTTTGTTTTGATCGCTTACGTTTTTAAGTAAGCGCTTTATCATTTTAGTAAAAGGATAGCTAAGTTTTCCCTTCATACATACTCCCCCTAGTATTAATTTACTGCTAGACTTTTTATTGAATTGCCTATGCTTTCTAACTTTTCACCATTTACTTCATAAAATACTTTTCTTGCATTTTCATCTCCAACTGTAATTGAAATCAATTCTGATTTAAGTAAGGTACTGATATGATGCGATACAGTTGCAGGTGTTAATCCTAGGTCTTCAGCCAGCTCTTGTAAGTACATTTTCCTCTCCAAAAGAATGTGTATCATCTTAAGTCTTGTAGCATCTCCTAGAGCCTTTAAATCCGTAATCAAATCATTATCATTGAATCGATTTTTTTCCTTTAAATTTACTAGAGAAATGAAATAAATACCTAAATAATAATAATTCATATCAATATGAATCCCAAAATTAAATCTATTAAAATGAAATATGGTCAAGTAAATATCACAATCAAATTGTGATTTTATTTTTAGACCTACAGATTTATCAAGAAGCTTCTCTAAATCCTCTGTATTAGATAATGCTTCTAAAGCTTTTTCAAAATCTTCTTTAATAATATTGAAGTGCTTTTGACAAATAGGTACACATGATAGAAGCATTTCCCAAAGTTCTTTAATAGTGTCATGTCTTGTGTGATATAACTTTATTAACTGCATTTTAAATGCATCATCTATGCTAATATCGTTAAGTGCCTCTACTAAATCTGAAAGATTATTTATGGTTAATTCCTTATTTCCCGCTTCAATTGTATATTCTGATATGGTACTTACTAAATACTCAATAATCAGCTTATCAATATCAGTATCATTCATATCTAATTTTGCGCTTTTTCCCCAAAAGACTACTATAGATACTCCAAGACAAAAATCCGCTTCTATTTCAATCTCCAATGGCTGAAATAGCCATTTTAATGAAGAATAATTATTGTAAATAGGTATAATTTCCTTTAATACTGCTTTTTTATAAGCCTTATATTTTTTAAAGTAATCAGTCATTTCCTCTTTTGTCATACCAAATTTATTATGATTTTCTATTACTTTCTCTTCATTTTCTATATATTGCTCTGAAATACTTGCTGCTGCTTCAAATAACCAGTTCGGTGTATTATGAATAGTATGATTCATTAGTACTTCCTCCTTATCCTTTCTAAGTTATATATATCACTATATTAGATGGATGTCAAATATATTTTGTGTTTATCTAATAAGTGTAATACAAGGTCAACAAAATTCTGACTATAAGCCATTCCATAAGGCTATAACCAGATTTAAGGGTAATGTTGCTTTAGATATCAAATCACTTTTTACGTCTAAAACCGAAATGCTAAAAAAAGTTCTACTATTATAATCATTACTCCAAACTCTGATAAGGAAATAGGCTCAATAGGAATTCAGTTTTGTTTTGAATCCTAAATTGACAAACTGTAATAATTAATATAAACTATATTTTACCTGAGTTTAAATAAATATAGATAATTCTTACAATATATAGAATTTTTTAGGGGGTAGATATATGGTAAAAATCAAAGAACTATTTGCAGCCAAGGATTTAACTGAAGGTACTCCTTGGAAACGAATCATCGAATTTGCGATTCCAATGTTAATTGGAAATATAGCACAACAGTTTTATAACACTGCTGACTCTATTATTGTGGGAAAATATGTGGGCGACAATGCCCTTGCTGCTGTTGGTAGCTCTTCCCCCATATTGAATCTTTTACTTGTACTCTTTGTCGGGATTGCTGTAGGTGCAGGTATAATGGTATCCCAATATTTTGGAGCTAAGGATAGAGAAAAACTTTCTCACACTATAGGAATATGTATTTCCCTTACTGCCATAGCATCAATAATAATTATGATTATCGGCCCTCTTGTAACACGTCCAATGCTTCATTTTCTTAACACACCAGATACTATTATTGATTGGTGTGCAAATTATCTTAATATTTTCTTCGTTGGAATTTCTGGATTTGCCTATTACAATATTTTAGCAGGCGTACTGCGTGGACTTGGTGACTCATTATCAGCACTTATATTTTTACTTATTTCAACAGCTTTGAATGTAGTACTTGACCTATTGTTCGTGGCAAAATTCAACATGGGTGTTCCAGGTGTTGCGCTTGCAACTGTTATGGCACAAGGAATATCAGCAATTCTTTGTCTTATTAAGCTATTAAAGATGAAAAATAACTTTGATGTTAGCTTGAAAATGCTGAAATTAAATAAAGAATATTCCCTTAAATTAATAAAGCTTGGTCTACCTTCAGGCTTGACTCAAGCAATATTTTCTCTTGCAATGATTGTTGTACAATCACTAACTAATAGCTTTGGAGAAATGGTTATAGCTTGTAATGTTATTGTTATGCGTGTAGATGGATTTGCTATGATGCCAAACTTTTCTTTTGGAAGCGCAATGACAACATATGCAGGACAAAACATAGGTGCAAAAAAAATGGATAGAGTTGACAAGGGAACTAAGCACGGCACCTTGATTGCAGTTGGAGTGTCAACCGTAATAACTATCACTATTCTAGTTTTTGGTAGGTATCTTATGGGAGTCTTCACTGACACTAAAGAACTAGTTGATTTAAGTATGCACATGATGAGAATTCTTGCAGTAGGTTATATTGCAATGGCTGTAACTCAATGCTTATCTGGGGTTATGCGTGGTGCAGGTGATACAATGACACCTATGTGGATTTCACTTATTACTACAGTTGTTCTTCGTGTACCTGTAGCCTACACCATAGCTTACTTTACGCGAAGTTCAGCTTATCCTACAGGAAGACCAGAATCCACATTTATTTCCTTACTTGTATCTTGGACAATGGGAGCATTAATTACTACAATTTTCTTTAAAAGAGGTAAATGGCGTAAGAAAAGCATTGTTAATGAGGCATAGTCCCAAAAACGAGGAAGTCAGCTTAGACTCCTCGTTTTTTTATTCTAGTTATTAAGTTCCACAGAAGGTTCTATAAGGTTTAGTAGTATGCAATGTATTCAAAAGTACCTACATGTATATAGTAGCAGCCACACGAGTGGGAATTGCACCAGGTAATTCTGTTTCACGCATTACCATATCACCTGTAGTCACCACTGCTAAGCTACGAGTAGTTGGAATTCTTCCTGAACCCTTAAGTTGAATATCAAATCTTTCTCCATCTGGAGTTAGTTGCTCGCTATTATTTTGTCTCTATTATAATATTTCTTTTCTTTTTCAAATTTTTTTGAATCCTAGATTTCTTGTATGTTGCATTGCCAATTCACTATATCTACAAAACTTTTTTGCTTTAATTACTTACTTAACATAATTATTATATCCTTACTTAGCAGGGATGACTCTTACAAGTACTTTTACCTTTACTTCAATAATTGCCAACCATATTTCTAAAAAATTATTTTTTAATGCTTGACAAATTTTATTATTAAAATTATAATTAAGTTGCAATCATTACAAGTTAATACTCAATACATTAAAATGATTAATTTAAATTAGGATGTGTATTAAATGAAAATAACTTTTGAAGATTTATCAAAAGAATTAAAAAATAAAAATATACGACTATCACATCAAAGACTTAAAGTATTAGAGTATTTAGCTAATCACAAATGTCATCCTACTGTAGATCAAATATACAATAATCTACACAATGAGATACCTACCCTTTCAAAGACTACTGTATATAATACGTTAAATGCTTTGGTAGAAGCCGGAATTGTAAGACTAATAAATATAGGGGATAATGAATCTAGATATGATATAAATACAGAAAATCATGGGCATTTTAAATGTGAATCTTGTGGTTCCATATATGACTTTGAAATAAATATAGATTCATTTGACTCAAAGGATTTAAACGGCTTCAAGATAAATAATAAAGACGTATACTTTAAGGGAATTTGTCCAAGATGTACTAATTGATGCAATGATTTACTCAACTTAGGTCAACTAAAAATAAATTTAAATAAATGGAGGAGATAAATATGTCAGAAAACAAAACACTTCAAAATTTAATGGATGCATTTGCTGGTGAGTCTCAAGCTAATAGAAAGTACATAGCTTATGCAAAGAAAGCAGAGGCTGAAGGAAAAACTAACGCTGCTAAACTATTCAAGGCAGCTTCAGATGCAGAGGCTTTACATGCTCAGAAGCATTTAGAAGTAGCGGAAAAAATCCTATCAACCTCAGAAAATCTTAAGGATGCAGAGAATGGTGAAATATACGAATTTGAAAGTATGTATCCAGAATTCTTAAAGGTTGCTGAAGAAGAAGGAAACAAGGCAGCAATTAAAACATTTACTTTTGCAATGGAAGCTGAAAAGGTTCATGCTAAGCTTTATAGAGAAGCACTAGAAACTATTGATGAAACTGAAGAAGTATTCTACTATCTTTGTCCTGTTTGTGGTAACATTGAAAAGCTTGTGCCAGAAAAATGCAGCATATGTGGTGTACCAGGTTCAAAATTTATTAAATACTAAAATTAATGCACTGAGCAATCTGAACATGTCCCTGTCAAGTAGACAGTGGAAACAATAAAAAACTTTTTATACGCCAATCATTAAATCATGGTTGGCGTAATTTTTTATGCACTTATACCCAATAGATAATCTCTGTATTCTAATGGGGTCATGCACTTTAACCTCTTCTGATATCTACGGTTGTTGTAATAATTTATATACTCCATAACAGCAGACTTTAATTCATCATAGGTGTTTAATTTTTTAAGGTAATACATTTCGGACTTTAACATTCCTCAAAATGCTTCCATAGGGCCATTATCTATACATCTTGATACTCTAGATATACTCTGTGTCATACCTGCATCATCTAGTTTCTTTTTTAATGATTTACTTGTGTATTGATATCCTCGGTCGCTGTGAAAGATTGGTTCGCTATTTGGATATTTAGAATGTGCTATATCGAAGGTATCAAATACCAGTTTGTTATTATTTGAATGACCTAATACAAAGGATACAATACTTTTATCTGCAAGATCCAATATAGCACTAAGGTATGCCTTGCCTCCAGTTCCATACTTCATTTCGGTTAAATCTTAAGCCATTTCTCTCCAAATTTATATGATTTAAAATCTCGATCAAGTATATTATCAGCTGTAATTTCAGGAGTCGATTTAATGTAATTTTTCCTCTTTTTACGGCATACTGATTTTAGATTTAAAATATCCATTAGACGATAAATTCTTTTGTGATTAACTTTTAAATCATACTCACGATTAAGTTTAATTGTCATTTGTCTGTAGCCTAATATTCCATTTCTTTCTTCATAAGCATCTTTAATTAATGGAATTAGTTCTTTATTAAATCTTTCATTATTGCTATCTTTCCTATTAAGCCATTTGTAGTAGGATGCTCTTTGTATACCTGCTATTTTACATAATTCATTTATTAGATACTTTTTTGTATCATGTAATTCTCTTATAGATAAATATATATTTTCATACCTTACTTGGCTTAAAAACGCCCCCTTTCTAACTCTTTCAGCTTTTTTAAGAAATCAAGCTCCATTTGCTTTCTTTTATTTTCTGCCTGTAATAATTTATTCTCTGCTTTTAACTTTTCTAATTCAGAGACTTCTTCTACGGATTTTCTTTTACCACGTCTATCTTGAAGTGCTTCAACCCCATCCTTTTTATATTTTAACATCCATGAATAGACCTGCTGATATGATACCTGGAAATGCTCTGCTGCTTTAGCATAATTATATTCATTTTCTATACAATATTTTACTATTTCAATTCGCTCTTCATAAGTTGTTTTACGTCCTTTAGTCATGATTGGTATTCCTCCAGTTCCAGAAGATTTTAGTTCCTCATGACTATTATACTTAATAATCCAGTCTTTTAACTGTCTTGTTGATTTTATTCCATATTTTTTACATATGTCTCTTAGTGATCCTTCTTCTGAAAGATAATCATTAACAGCCATATTTTTAAGTTCTTCTGAATAAGAGGTGCTTTTAGATGTAGTATTTAATCCAGATATTCCCAAGGATTGATAGTTTCGAATCCAACTTTCTAAAGATGATTTATTCACACCAATTATCTTAGCAATATTTATTATTATACCAATAGGTGTATCTACTCAATTTAGCGTTGCTTCAGGTATTGTTCACAATCTGATTGATCCAAGTGTAATACAAGAAGATTCCGAAAACCCCTCAGGCTATTCAAGTACCAACGCTTATTATAATAAGTCAGAAGGAAGTATAGCAAAATCCATAAAAAACCCTATAAATTATGATTTTATATTTGTTCTTGCAATCCCTTTAGGTGCAATAGTAGGATATTTCCTAGATAAAAAAATCAAATCAAAAAAAGAAGAGAATTCAGAAGAATTAATAGTTAAGAACGATGATATGGAGTTATTGCCTACAGCTAAAAAAAACATTTTTACGAAATTATGCCCTTACATTTCTAGGGGGATTTTTAATATTATTTGGTGCTAGGATGGCAGACGGATGCACTAGTGGACATATGATGAGCGGTATGATGCAAGGTAGTGCAAGTGAGTTTTTATTTGCTGCTGCAGTTTTTGCCTCAGCTATTCCAACTGCAATAATAACTAAGAAAATAAATACTAGAAAGGCAGGTTAGATTCATGAAAATTATATTAGCAATTATACTAGGAAGTCTATTTGGCTTCGCACTATATAAATCAGGCGCATCAAACACCAAAAAAATATTATCTATGCTTAGACTAGAAAACTTAAACTTGGCCAAAATTATATTATTTGCAATAGGTTTTTCCAGTATTTTAGTATTTATTGCAAATAGCCTTGGGATATTTGATATAAGCCACTTTAGCGTTAAAGCAACAAATTTAGGTGTAATAATTGGTGGTATTATATTTGGAATAGGTTTTGGCTCTATTGGTAGTTGTCCTGGAACTTGTGTGGCAGCAGCAGGAGGAGCTAGTTTTAAAAAGGCTTTTAGTGCTATCCTAGGAGGACTATTTGGAGCATTCATCTTCTCTCTTAGTTATGGATGGTTTAGCGAGTTAGGGTTATTTAGTACTATAGATTTAGGAAAATTAACTTTATTTCAAATTTCCGATAAGTATCCATCAGTGTTTCAGTTAGGTTTTATAGGGCTATTGATTTCTGGAATAATATTATCAGCAGTTGCATGGTTTTTACCTAGTAAACCATTTAAAAAAGATACTATAAGTAGTTTAAGTGAAGAATAATGAAAAAGGGACAGTTATGCTCTCCATCACAGGATTTGAAAAACTGTCCCTTTTAATAGTTAAGAATTTGATTTAGCTTTCCTTTATCGATGATTTCAATAGTCCCTCTAGATAGTGATACCATATCCTCATTTTGAAAATATTTAAGCATACGAGTAATGACTTCTCTGGCAGTTCCAAGATTTTTAGCAATATTCTCATGAGTAATATAAAGCTTATCTGTTCCTTCGATATCTGCTTGTTCTAGGAGAAAGTTAGCTAATCTTTTATCCATACTCATGAATACAACTTGCTCCATTAGCCACATAATATCTGATAGTCTTGAAGCCATTATTTGTGCTTCAAAATCCTTCACATAGAAATTTGATTTGCACAGTTGTTTATGAATCTCACTTGGAATAAGATATATCTCGCAGTCTTTCTCTGCCTCAATATTAATATCAAAGGTAATATCTCTTAGTATGCAGGATGAAGATAAAATGCAAGTATCCCTATCCAACAACCGAAACAATGTTATCTCTTTGCCTGATTCAGAAAGAAAAAGGCTACGAATAATACCACTAATCACTACTAAAATACCAGTGCAATCATGACCTCCTTCATGTATACTTTGACCTTTCTTGAATCTAAGTAAGTTTCCATTATTTAAAACTAACTTTTGCTCATCGATTGATAACTTATTCCAGAATGGGAGTAACTCTTTTAGTAATTCTATGTCATTATTTATCATTAACCTCACTCCATTCAAAGTGTCCATATATTATACTTATGTTTATTTTTAAGAATTATGAAATTCTATACGCCCTCTTCATTAAACTCTGGAATGAAACTTTCTGAAGCAGTATCCCCTTCCTGTATAAATCCATTTTCTACTCCTAGCTGAACTGCAAAATCAACTAACTCATTGTACTCGTTCTCTGCTATCTTTCGATTAAGCTCAGGATATTTTTCTACATTTGGAAGAGGTGTATATTGATTCATAATACTAATATATATTGAGTCTCCATGGGTTTGGTAAAGATATTCTATTATATTTTTAGAATCTTCAAGATAGCCAGGTAGAGTCAGAGGCAAAGAAATATAGTAATATTCTTATATATTAAAAACCTCCTCCCACAATGTAGTGAAAGAAGGTAAAGTTATTAATTAGCCTCTCATTTCTAAAAGCTTAGTTTTCAATTCTCCCTCAATTCTGTTTAACTCAGCTTCCGCTTCTTTCCTCTTTTGATGACCTTCATTTTGAATACGTATTACTTCATCAAGGGTAGATATTAATGATTCATTAGTAATACGAAGAGTCTCAATATCTACAATTCCCCGTTCTGATTCCTTTGCTATATCAATAGTTGCCATTTTAAGTGTTTCAGCATTTTTTCTTAATAGCTTATTCGTCATATCCGTTACTTCCCTTTGAGCTTTTGCAGCCTGACCCGAGTGAGTAACTCCCAAGGCTAAAACCATCTGACTTTTCCAAAGTGGAATTGTGTTTACAATCGTTGACTGAATTTTCTCAGCCATCATGGTATCATTTCCTTGAACCAAACGAATCTGCGGTGCCATTTGAATCGAAATCATCCTCGTTAATTCCAAATCATGAATTTTTTTTTCAAAACGGTTACAGATGGCAGTTAAATCATTAACGGCCTGTGCATCTTCTGGAAGTCCACTGGCAGCAGATTTTTCTATCAATGCAGGTAATTCTTCATTTCGAACCTTAGCCAGCTTCTTTTTACCTGCTAGAATATACATGGAAAGCTCTTTAAAATATGTCTTGTTAATTTCATACATTTTATCAAGCATGGCTATATCTTTTAGTAACTGTATCTGATGCGTTTCTAATGCATCACAGATTTTATTTATATTAACTTCTGCCTTATCATATTTCGTCTTCATAGCAGCAAGTTTATTAGATGTTTTTTTGAAGAACCCTAAAAACCCTTTCTCCTCTTCATCTATATCAAAGCTTTTCAATTCCGTTACAACACCTGAAAGCATTTCACCGATTTCACCTAAATCTTTGGTTTTTACATTATTTAAAGCAGTTTCGGAAAAATCTGCTATCTTCTTTTGAGCTCCTACGCCATATTGAAGAATCTTATTTGATTTGCTTAAATCAATCTGATTTGCAAAATCGTCGACTATCTTTTTCTCTTCTGGTGAAAGGATGCTTTCATCAAATACTGACTTTTCAATCTGATTGTTATCATTATTTACTATGTCTTTGCTTAGTAGCTCTTGAGCTGATGTATCATCACTAAAAGGCTCAAAAGTTAATGTAGGTACTTCCTTATTCATTGTTTATCACCTCATAGTTTGTTTTTATCTCTTATATTCTTCTCAGTTAATCCTTCCTGTGCAAACATAGTTTGTAATACAGATATATCTGTTGATATATCCATTGCCACATCCTCGAACAAACCATCTAATAAATTTTCAAATGCAAGGTTAATAGTATCCATTGTTTCCTCTATCTCTTTCTTTGCGTTTGAAATATTATCCCCTTGTACAGGCTGATAGTCAAATTCTCTATAAGCATCTACCAGTTTTAATGTTGTTGGTAGAAAATATTCCGCAAATTTCTTTATTTCAGGAAATTTCTCAGGATGGATTTCTACATAGTCATAAATTTTTCCTGTTACCTCTTCTAATCTATCTAATTTCCTTGAAATTTCTTCTCCAGGAATTGCTATATTCGCATTTTTGATTTCTAATACAAATTGTCGTCCTTCATCAATTGCCTTTCTAATTTCTGGTTTCAATGAATCACTTTTACTATTTTTTTCTCCCTGTCCAAATTCATGACGAGTCGATTGTTCTTTCTGGTTTGCTTGTTCCTCCAGATTTTTCATTCTTATATTTTCCTGCAAATTAAGGTATTGTTCATAGCATTCATTATCTAACATAAAACAGGTCTTTTTGTCATCAATATGTCCTTCCGGGAACATTCCGATATCAATCATTTTCTGTAAATCCTTTACTGTAGCTTTATTACTCAATCCTGTTGCGGAAGAAAAGTCCTTAATCAAGCAGTAATTGCGACCATGTAGCTGTGTTACATACCTTTGAAATCTTTTTAATCTTTTCCTAATCCGACTTCCATTCATGTATAAAATTATACTTGCAATAAAACAAGGTAAAAGTACCATTGCAATGGTAAGGAACACACCCTTAATTCCAATCAGATATCCTAATACAGATAATACGGTAACTGCTATTCCAAATGCAATACTACCTATGGCCCCAAATACAGTTAACAATGTTCCAGACACCCGTCCCATTGGAACAGTGAGCTTAGTAAATTTTGGAACTGGTTTACTCTGACCATAACCCTGTCTATGAGCATTATTGTGATTATTTATATTATTATAGTTATCTCTTTGTTGTTTTGGTTCTTGGTCCTTCCATGTCTGTGAAGCTTTTTCATATCCTTGTTGATAATTATTAGCCTTACCAGCCTGACTATTCCAGCTTTGATTCTTCCAATTATGATGATAATTTTGTTTCCAGCCAATTGACCTTCTCACCTCATCAAGTGCACCTTTAACAACATTTTCAATATCGTGATTTAAACTATTAAAATTCCTATTGTTAATAGCATCCTGAACAATATTTTTAATCTCATCACCTAAATTTAAATATCCTCGATTATTCATACTCGCCTCCAAGTAATTAACTTTAGAATGAGTTTTTCTTCATAGTACTAAATCCAATTTTTATCATTTTTTAAATCATATCATATCTAATTTTTGAAATCAACTATCATTGAAAATGAGTATAATTCCCTAGTCAAGCGGAAATAAAAAGGAGTTGCCCAAGACAGCCAGTCCATCCCCTCAGCAATTCATAAGTGAATTTGAAAAATTAGTATGAATTAATCTCTGAGCCATGTGAGCCGAGCCATGGGGGCATTTTGTCTGCCATCAATTTATTAACACCATCTATTATTTTTTCCAATTTTCATGATTTGAGTAACTGTCTCCAGCTTACTTTTGTTTTTTCTCTGAAAATCTTATAAAGTTCTTAGTATCCTTAAAGTAACTTAGTATAAAATATGGCTTATTCTTGGCACATTTGTCATTTCCTTTCATTGTAATTAATTCTAAAAATATAACAAGAATAACATCTCTATGAACTCTACTACTATATACACATAAAAAAACTCCTTTTTATAAGAAAATTAATATCTTATAAGAAGAAGTTTTAATTTAATATTCATTGAAGTAATCATCAATTTAATATAGTTATTCATATATTAGATATAGCTCGAATATGGCAAACAAATCGTTCTCTTGTGTTAAAGCTTATATATAGGAAATCAGAAATTAAAAACCTGTAAAAAATCTTACTAACAAACCTGCCACCATACCAATAAAGGGATCTGTAACAGCGGTAACAATTGTGGTAACACCTGCTACCATAGGAGCATCACTAAGACCTGCACCAGCATTGTTGGGAAACACTACCAAGGCACCCAAAACGAAAAGGAAGCCTGCAATGGATTGACTAGGAACATACTTGGCTATTTTGGGTAAAAATTTGATAAGAAGGATAACGGCCATGATAGTCATCATCAAAACACCACTTCTTACAGGGTTTGGTGCTGCAGCGGTACCGCTGATGATAGCTTCTACAGGACCTCCACCAAAGAAAGCACTAGCTGAGTCCGCAAGCCCTGAATACAGGGTAATCTTATCAACATCCACTGCTGCTCCTGCAATACTTCCAGTAACGCTAGCATAAGCAATGTTGCCGCCTATTTGCAAAGTAACCAAAGCAAGGATATTGCGAATAACATTATAATTGCAAGTAAACTTTAATGGCTCAAATTTTTCGTTGCTCAAATCTAGAGAACTTTCCTCGCTTACGGTTTTTTGAGAAAAACGTTTTATTAAAACATGCACTAGAGTGCTGACAAATACGCTGATAACAATGGTGTATATCAAGTTATTATCAGTGAAGAAATAGGTCAAAATAGCGGATGTCATAGCAACACCACCTGCTATTTTGTTTTCCTTGCACATCACAATACCTGTTTTGGCAAGCATGATACCTACACCTGCCATCATACCGTTTAAGATTGCTGTGCCGATAAAATCAATAGTAGGATTGAGGAGTCCAAATCCACCGATGATTGCCATTACAATACCTGTGAAAAATACTATGTTCAATCTTTCGTTTCTATTCTTACCTAAGGTACCTGCCATAACAATGGATTCTGCCTGAAAAGAGATGGGAGCTACCTGCCCAAATACCAACATGCCTATAGAACCAATCAAAAAGCCAGCTGCAGTGGGCAGTACGCCAAATCCGTAAGAAAGAGCTAAAAGACCTTGGGGTAATCCATTTATTACAACGGCTATCGCCGCAAGTAAATCTTGAAAAAACATGATTTTCCCTCCTTATATGCGTATTTTATATTATTCTATTTTGAAAAATGATTTACCAATTCTTCACTTGTAACGACATCGCCAAATACATAGTCGACGTTTTTCAAAAATGCAGTATGAAGGTCTGGGCTTGTACCTGCTACACAATCAGATAACACAATGGCGCGCATATCTCTCTGATGAGCGTCTAGAACTGTGGCAAAAACGCAGACATTGGTTGCTACACCTGTAATGATCAGAGCTTTTTTGTTTAATCCCTTCATAAGAATTTCAAGCTCAGTAAGATAGAAACTAGAATATCTTCTTTTAATGATAACATAGTCTCTTTCATTGGGAATCAGTTCATTTACGATTTTAACACCTTCCGTGCCTTCAACGCAATGCTCTGGTTCGCTTCTCTCTAACTCCATGCCAAAATCAGTTTTCTTGGTATTATGCATTTCCTGAGTGTAGAAAACAGGTACATCATTTTCATATGCCCATTTTTTCATCTCCAAAATATTAGGAATCAAATCTCTTCCTCCAGGACATTCGATGGGAGCACCTTCTGTTATGAAATCGTTTTGCATGTCGATAATAAGAAGTGCACAATCATCTTTTTTCACTTTTGATAAATTATTCACAGCCACATTCATCTCTCCTTTTATTTCTAAATTTTTAAGTTGTGATACATTCATAAATATCACTCTGTTTTTTTGTAATTTTCTGTTTATTTAATTATATCATCGGGTTGTGATAGAGTAAAATATATAAAACTTTGTGAAATCAATAGGATTTTCCTATTGTTCATCTTGACTAAAAGCTTAATAAAATGTAATATAATAATAATGTTATTTGGAATAAATCAATTATTGATAGTTCTTGTCTATTATATAAAGGAGTCCAAATATGAACTATAATATTCTTCGTTATATCATCGCTGTAGCTGAGGAGAGAAATTTTACCAAGGCAGCAAAAAAACTCTATATTGCTCAGCCTTCATTGAGTCAAATCATCAGAAGTGAGGAGGAAAAGCTAGGAATTTTGCTGTTTGACAGAAGCTGCAGTCCCATAGCTCTCACAGATGCAGGTCATGAATATGTCCGTTGGGCACGCCAAGTGGTATCTATACAGGAAAATATGGAACGACGTTTACAAGATTATTCCGTAAACGAGGTTTCGGTCCTTCGAATAGGCATACTGCCTGAATGTAGTGCTTTTATTCTTCCTGACCCCCTCAAAGCCTTTCGGGAGACAAATCCTAAGCGGTATGTCCAAATTCGTGAACTGAGCAGCAATGATCTCCAAAACAGTCTTGAGAATTCCGAAATGGATTTTATTGTTGGCCTTACCCATCCTGATACATTTAAATATTGCAGTGAGCCTCTCTATGATGAACAAATTGTTTTGGCCGTAACTCCAGATTTTTCCCCTGCAGACAAAACTGTCAAGGAAGTGGATCTTGCTGATTTTGCAGATGCACCCTTTGTAATGATGGAAGAAGGACAATTTCTCTATAACATGACCCATGAGCTTTGCAAAAGATGTGGCTTTGTCCCCAAGGCAGTAGTAGAATGCTATAATCTAGAAACTGCTATGCACATGGTTAAGGCAGGGGTAGGAATAGCTCTTATACCTGATCTGATGTCTTGCCTAGTGGAGGGGCTTCATTATTATAATATCAAAGGTTTAACTCCCGAATCTCAAATATCCGTGGTTTATCCCCGTAATCGTTATCTTACTAGAGAGGCTAGAGAGTTAATAGAACTTATCAAAAGCAATGCAAAAAAATAATTAATTAGCATCCATGTTGTAAGAAATATCGCTTTTATTTTAGAGAAGAACTTTTGAACCGATTGGCTTGAAGTTCTTCTCTTTTTTGCTTTAATTCTATTTTATTTCCATCTGTTTTCAACTCTTCTATAAAACACAAATTAAATTTATCTTAAAATTTTATCTTATTAAACTTACATATTTGCTATAAATAATCAGAAACTTATTTCATGCATTAAGAAATAGCATTTTTTATATATTTAGTCTTTATAATTCTAATAAATGATATTAACAATACCGATAAAATTCCACTGTTCATAATAGCTATTACTATTTCACCAATAGAAAAACTTTTCTTTATTTTTAAGACTATAAAAAATATTAGAATACTAATTGATAAGACCTGTAGCCAATATTTTATTTTCCCATTTATATTGTAATTAAAAACTTCCGCTTTTTCTGACTTAAATATATATACAACTATAATCATGAAACCTAACATAGTAGATCCATGTTGTAGATATTTATATATTGGTATATTAAATATATTATTAGATAATACATCTATTCTATTTACAACATACCCGCTTTTATGGGTAAAACTGTCCCATACTACATGGGTTACCATTCCTATAAATGATGAATATGAAAAAATAATAAACTCCTTAAGACTAGTTAATTTTATTTCATCATTGTATAGTACATATAAGTGTTGATTTATTCCCCTAGGTAAATTTGAAATAAGGTCATTTTTTATAACTTTATAAAAAATTAAATATAATAAAATCACTAAAGGTAAATTTATTAATAAAAATCCTTTTATACTATGGCCAATCACTCCTATAGGCTTAAAATATATAAAGTATTCATAATCTGGCGCCATAGTTCCTAGAATCATGGCAGCATTATTTATAAATGATCTAGTTTTTTTTGTGAAATTAATTACTGCTGCTGGATGAGCTAAAGTAAAAGCCATATCTTCACCTTCTTTTAATATTATCAATTTTCCTATTTGTTTTTACAAGAAATTTCACTTTATCAAAGTTAGAATCTTAATCCTTCTTAGAGTCAATTTACATATAACATATATTATAACATTAATTTTACTACTAGAAAAATATCTCCGTCAAGCCTAGTCCTCCCTTGGTCTTAGATGAATTTCTTAAAATATACCTAATCCAAAAATAGTTTTGACATATCTTTTCAACATGTAAACTAATTATTAAAAATAGACTGCATATTTTTCCCTACTGCTTTTAGCAGTTCTTTTGGTAGTTTTTCTACTTGTTCACCAATCATTACTCCGTGTGGCTGTTTGTATCCTTCATTCCATACAAAGTTAAAGAATTTTTCATTTGTTTCGTTGCTTTTTCCTATTTGAAATCCATAAATTTCAACGTTTTTAGATAATAATTCTTGTATAGCTTCTTTTGCTGATCCTGGAAAACTTGATGCACCATCTGTAATTTCGAAGATTATTTTTACTTGTTTTCCTTTTTTTATTTCACTTTCTTGTATAGAAGTAATACTACCTAATATTTCCCTAAGACAGCTTGAATCATCAGTTGCTCCATCTGTTGCATCAAGCTTTACAATTGAGCGAATAATATCGCTTTTTTCTTTTTCTTTCATACTTTTATAGTTAAATTCTTTAACATTATAAAACTTACTGCCAAAAAACCAAGTTTCGCTTAAAACTTCTACTTTTTGATTCAAATGTTCTGCATTGCTTTTCAAATATCGATTGAAATCATCTATTGACAACAAAGTCACAGCCAAAGCTTTCCTTGCAGCTTCGATTTTTGATGCATTCATTGAACCTGAATTGTCTATCACAAAAGAAATCTCTATTCTTTCAGGCAATATATCTGTTTGGGGCTCTAGGAGGTATCTATTAAAAATTCGAAGGTTTTTATAGGTTCTCTTTTTTTCAGCTTCTACAAAATCCGGATAAGAGTTAATAAGGCTATCCACATCTAGTTTTCCCTTTACTTGTCCACCTCTTTTTACACTTATTTCTTTTTTTGCATCTCCTATTAACTTTTTCCAAAATTGACGCATTTGATCTCTTTCCGATTTCATCTTATTAGAATAAAATTGAAATAATTGTTGGTCTGTTTGGTTAATCCCATAGGAGGTTAAATCCAACTTGCCTTGCATAGTATTTTGTATACTTTCAATTGTTTTGTCTTGTTGTTCTACCATTTCTTCTAGAATCTTTTCCACTTCTTCCTGTGTAGATTCTAGCGAATCTGGTAACTCATCTGCTTTAGACTGTTCAAAAGGATTTTTATCTCTCTTTATGTTCTCTCTTTTCTGTCCTTTTGATCTATGAAACATCATTTCATCAATTTCTTTTTCCCATAATTCTTCAAAAACTGGGAAAATAAAAGAACGAGTAAGTGAATCTCTTTCTATAATTCCTTGTTCATTATTTATCTGTCTAACTAATTGATGATGGACAAAGTCAAAAAAAGGCTGATTAAAAATTTTTCTATCAAATGGATTTTCAGCACATCCTTCTATTATAGGCTCTTTCTTATATAATTCTATAATTAAAAAACTGTTAACAAAAGCTCTATGTCTAGGCATTTGAGAAATTGATCCGATAGTCTTTCCTGTCTGTTTCATATATGAAACAATTCCTCTGAAGTTTTCTTCATCTCTATATATTGGACACATCTGCAAAACTCTTAGAAATGATGTGTACTTATCCAATAGATGTAGCATATCAAGAATTTCTTTTCTTACATAATTAGAAATAACTTTGGGTTGATATGCGTTGTCTTTTTCTAGTCCTTCTATTTTTATCCTAGCTAGAATATAGCTTGTCATGTGATCAATTTCTTTCTGCCAGTCTTTTCTTCTAAACAAATATTTTTTAGTTTGCTTTTTCCAGTCAGAGTATAAGGCTAGCTCATAGTAGATATGCCACATGATTTGATTGTCATCTAATTTTCTATCTAAAAAGCTTTCTAATGGCAAGTACAAAACTCCCTTGGAAGGATCTAATAAAAATCTTTCTAGTCTAGAATCGGGAATATACATCAAACTAGAATCTCCAGTAAATGTGACTAATGAGCGTTGTTCTTTTTGTAAAAATTCTTCCAAATGTTTTTTAGATTCTTCAATTAGAGTTTGTTCATCGAAGTCAAACACACTCATCCCTCCTATTGATACAGTGGCAAATCCCACAAGTCTTTTGGTGTATCAATTCTATCAATGTCTAACAAATTTAATTTACCTTCTATGTCCATAAGCAAATATTTTGAAATACCTAATTTATAGACATTTGTAAAAAAAACTTCTTTAATCGTTGCCTCTTCATTTAGATACCAATTTCCAAAATTCTCTTCAAGTAAGTATATGATTCCATCTTCGCTTAAAACTACAGCTGTACCCTGCTTAGATTGAACCTCAAATAAATTACCTTTAAAATCATTCATTTTGGTTTTTCTGATTTTTACATCTTCGAGTAAAGAAAGTACCTTGAGCTGCCCTTTATTTCCTATCACTATAAGGGAATTTTTATTGCTATCTTCATCTTCTAAGCACCTAATTTGTCTTATTTCATCATTTGAAAAATCTTTTTTTTCTGTAATAGTAAGTCGTCTATTCTCATATTTGATAAAATATAATTTCCCCATCTTTGTTCCAACTACAAAATAGTCATTATTTATTCTTTCTAATGCAGTCCAATCTGGAATAGTGCAGCATATATCTTTATGAAAAACTAAACGATACTTATTTTCTTCTTTTACTACTTCAAATAAATATAACTTTTCGTCTTCATTTTCCACTACAAATAAACCATCGTTAATTGCTAGACATCTTCCAAATCCTTTAAGCCCATGATCTGTTTGAATCATTCTAACTTTAATCTGCCCATTGACATCAGGTATTTTATCAAAATTATCACTTGAAAGTAGATAGCATCCACCTCTGACTCCAAAAAGCAAAATTACTTTATCGTTCAACTTATATATAAATGAAATTCTCTCTTTTATTTCTTTAATAGGATGGCTCCACTCTACTTCAAGTTGATTATGCTCAGAAAAGTCATCTGGAACATCTATATAAAAAAATTGAACTTTTCCATCTATACTACTTGTAATAAAAAGCTTTTCATTAATCATCAATGTAGTTTGTAAGAAACTATCAAAACTAAAAGCACCCAATTGTTTTATGGGTTTTATCTGCATCGAAGTCTTTTTGATATTATTTGCATAAACTCGATAATACGGGATTAAGCCAGCTAATAGTGTTTCTTCAATTTTTGAAAGTTTGTTTAATTGTTCTTCAAAATCATCATATAAGATCCCATTTGTCAGGCATTCATTCAGCTTTTTTCTTAAAACTTTAACTTGGCTCTTGAAATCTTTCTCATCAACTGATAAATTAACTTTCATTTTTTCCTCCATTATCTTCTAAGTATTCAAGTAGTTCTTTTGAATGCTCTAAATGAGATAATTGCTGGTCTAACTTTTGATATTTTTTGGCATCAATTCTTGATGAATCATCAATATCATCTCCAAAAAATTCTTTTAGTCCCTTTGGTAAAGCTTTTCTTGGGACTCCTTTCCCAAATATCAGATGAACCACATCTAAATAGCTTAAAGCTTCTATTGATTGACGAACATAATGATATGTACGTGTTCGAATCTCATCATATGTTGTCGTTACTTCCCCTATACCTTTAGTCTCAATTTCCCATCCTTCACTTATAGGAAAAAATCCAAAACGTACTGCCTGTGAGAGAATATAGTTTTGGTCGTCAGGATATGTGATTGAAGTAATAAAACCATCCCACAAAGCTTTGCTTAAGTCTTTTTCTTCACCTTGATTCCAGTTATCTAAAACGTGTAAAATATTTCGGATTGATAACACTGATTCTCGGAGCTCTAGTTCATCTGTTCCAAAACCGTTTTGAACTTCACTATCTCTCCACTTACCCATAAAAACATTCTGAGTAACCCTACACAACTGAGAAAAGCGAAACAGTTCTTCTAATGTCCTTTTGGAATCGGGAATATGAATATTACCATTTTTATCAGCTAATCGTGTTATTATTATTCTAAAAAGTTCATTTTTTTCAGGAAACTCTTGGTCTTCTAAGGAACCAGTTATGTTTTGAGGTACATAATTGTATTCAATGGTTACAAAACGTGATTTAAAGGCAGGATTTAGTTCATTTGTTCCTTCATAATTGGCATTTGAGTTGATAGATTTCCTGTGCCAATAAATCCAAATCCAGGTTTAATCAAAACAGGGCCAACTCCTGTAATGTAAGCTGTACTCCCAGCGTGACGCTGCAAAATATCATTCAAAGCAATTAAATTTTGCATGGCAATTGTATTTAATTCGTCTACGATTACAGGGCGACCTTCCCTTACCGCAATCAAAATTTCTCTTTCTATTTTTTTGATTTCAGTACCAAAAGCGCTATTACTTGCTACTAATAAATCAGAAAAACTTTTCCATATTTGAATCTTAAGCTGCAACTGCTCCTCATCAGTCATCTGCTCTAGTCTCCCTTTGTGCTCATCCATCCACTTATAAAAATCTCCTATAATCATATTCAGATAATCCGCAAAAGAACCTCGAGAGAAACTGTGTTTCAGTGACAAAGTTTTCTCTACAAACATATCTTCGTAAGTTAAATTATGTGAACCAGATATAAATAGTGGCTGTAAAGATTCTATTTCCTCTTTACTTCCATTAGTTAAAATATTTTTATAGTAGAGCTTTCTTTCCTCATTAAGATCTCTAAATTTCTCAATAGCATCTTTTTCTGTCGCATTTGGATTGGCAGAAAACCAATCCTCCATTTTGTCTTCTAATTCTCTTTGTGTTCTATTTTGAATAGAAAAATCCACAGCTGCTTCGATTGCTAATTGTGTTTTCCCACTTCCTAAATGTCCTACAATATATACGGGAACGCCCATATTCAACGAATCTATTACTTTTTGTTTTGCTTTGACTACATAGGGGACAGTTATCAAACGTTGTTGGTGTTGGGTTTCTATATCGCTTATTAATTGACGCTTATAATAAAATTCCCATGCTTCAGGAGAGCTTTTTAGGACTGTCTTTAACTCTTTCTCCAATTTTTCTATACGATCAACACGGTATCTTGTAGCTGAATTACTCCCATAGTGGCTGTAATTACTATTCTGGCTACTCATTCTCCTTTCGAATCTGAGGAAGAACTTTTCGTATTGGATTAAATTTTCAATTTCCTGTATTCTCTTGCCCATATTTGCTGTTTCTTCTTCTACATAAGCTTTATATTTTTCATAATAAATATTATCTTTTTTAGGATCAAAAGTGATTTTATCGTTCCTTTCTTCAAATCTTCTAAAAGCTTTAAAAAATGACCCTTGTTCTTCTATTTTTTTGCTGTTTTCACATCCTAATGATTTTAAAGCTTCCTTACGCAAATCATCTTTATACCAACTTTGCATTTCTTCTATAGAGGGAATACAAGCTTGATTAAGATTTTTGTTTTGTCCTTTCATGGAATTTTTTTCCTTTATATAGTGTTCTATTATATTATCAATATAAATTAAAATCCCGATTTTTCAAATTCGGGATTTTAATCATATTATTTAATTCTAGACATCATTAAATGATTTTATATTCTTTCAATAGCTTTTCAATCTCTGTTCCAGCTACTTGTTTTTCAATTTTACGTCTAACTAGTGGTGGCAAATCAATTTCTGGTTTTTCTCCATCTAATAAACATACACCTGCATTTAACAAATAGCGGATATCATATCTGGAAGCATATACTTCAGGAACTCCTTTTTCAACTCCAGTTAAAACATATACTGCTTCCATAGCTGTACGTCCTGAGTATTCAATAGTAAATACAGTATCACGTCCTGGATCATCTAATGTTTCAGCATATTGTCCAAGGAAAGCAAAGTTTACTGCGTTCTTTGGTACAACATAAGGACGATCTCCAAATTCACGAGGCATAAATTGAGATGTGATAAATGGCATCATAACAGGAACTGCAGTACAGCTTTCTGCTAATTCTTCTATTTTATCTGTAGGAACTCCTATATGATATAACCATTCTTTTGTAATTTCCTTGCCAGTACAATCTCTCATAGATTTCTTAATATAGTCTCCAGGAACATCAGTAAATAAACCATATACCCAAACAACAACATCTTTTTCAGGCTGACCATAATATTGTTCTTGACGATTTATGGTCCAACTCATTAACCATGAAGAGTCAACTGCAGTAACTATACCACCCGTTACAGTGTGTCCAGTATATGGGGAACGTTTTGTAATCTTTTCAATATATTCAGGAACACGTTCATCATGACAAGTTACTGTACAAGACTCCCAATTAGATTTTTCAGGATCTGTACAGAATTTATCTGGATTTCCAAACTCATCACATTGAGCCGCTATATTTCTCCACAAAGTCCAACATCCTTTTGCCTCCTTGTTAAATGGAGCTGGAGTATTGTCATCACCATATCCAGAACCTTCAGTCATAGAACCATTAGTGATAAATATCAAATCATTTTCTGTTAAGTCAATAGAAATGTCATTTCCATTTTTATCCCTTGCAACTATTTTCTTTGCAACTTTTTTATCATCTGAAATTGAGAATTCAACATTATCAACAGTGACTCCATATTCAAATTTAGCACCATGATCTTCCAAATATTTAACCATAGGTTTTACAAATGAAGTGTATTGATCATGGCGTGAAAATTGTAGTGCAGAAAGATTTGTTAAACCGTCAACGTGATGAATGAAACGATTCATATATAATTTCATCTCTAAAGCACTATGCCAGTTCTCAAAAGCAAACATTGTTCTCCATATTGTCCAGAAATCAGTGTTTAAAAGTTCTTCAGAAAAAATATCTTCAATAGATTTGTTTTGAAGCTCTTCATCTGTCATCATTGTAAAAGCAGCTATTTCTTTTGCCAAGTCTTGACCTAAATTGAATTTTCCATTGTCATAGCGTACACCTTGGTTTTCAGTAATACGACAGTTGCTAAAGTTTGGGTCATCATGATTTGTATAATAAAAATGATCTAGTACAGTCATATTAGGATCTTCTGTAGATGGTAAGGAACTAAATAAATCCCATAAAACTTCAAAATGATGCCCTTGTTCACGTCCACCACGTGCCACATAACCTACATTTTGGCGAATTTGACCATCCAAAGATCCTCCAGGAATATCTAATTGCTCTAAAAAAGCAATCTTGCTTCCATCCATGTGTGCATCACGAATCAAAAAACATCCAGCAGCTAATGAAGCAATTCCAGTTCCAACTAAATAAGCTTTTTTGTCTTCAATTCCTGTTGGCTTTCTTGAATTTACTAAAGAGTGGTAATTTCCATTTGTAAGTGTAAGCCTATCATCATGTGTTTTTAATTTCATTTAATCTCCCTCTTTCTTAATTTTTAATAGTCCTCTAAATCAAATTATTTTATGTTGTTTAAACTTATAATATAGCTTTTTTATGCCTTTTACATTAGATAAACAAACTGCGGTGTTCAAAATTCGAACACCGCAGTTAATTTGCTTAATTTTTAAGCATTGATATTATATTGCCTGATAAAAAAGGAATCTCTCATTGTTTTTTACTGGACATCTCTTAATCCAGCACTTCGTTTAAGGGATAATTCAATGTTTCCATCAAAGAGCTGCCCGATTCGCCTGATGATAGTATCAGAGTCTTCCTTCATTCCGGAAGCAACCCAGCGTAGGACCATTTCAGTGAGGGCACACTGATAAAAGGAAGCAATCAGTTTTTTGTCTCCCAAAGAGGCGGGGATACCGTCGCTTACTTTTTCAACATACCGAATCATGACATTTCCTGATACATTGTATATATAGTTTTCTAATTCCTCTCTCTGCATGGAATTATATACATGATTAATAGCTGTTTTGTTTTCTAAAGCAAACTTAGCAGCCGCAATAAAGCTCTCCTCCCAAGAGAGTGTATCATTATATTCGTCAATGACTGTCTGAAGTTCTGTTTGGAAAAGCTCTGACAGAACTGCATATACATCGGTGTAGTAATAATAAAAAGTATTTCTGTTAATCTCACATGCCGTAGCAATATCCTTAACTGTAATTTTTGTAAGTGGACGCTCATTTAGCATCTTGATGAATGACTCACGAATCATTTTTCTGGTATACTGCTGTGCCAAGCCGTTACCTCCTTAATGCTTTATCTGTATTCAAAATTAAAACACATAGTGAGTTACTTGGAAATAATCTATCATCATATAATTTATTATACCTCCTAACCCCTAAAAAAACAGGGATTTCAAAACACTCTGCTGTGGCAATTGCGTCGATGTTTGCGCCAAGAAACATAATCTCCAGCCAGTGGAAAAGCTCAGCTGGCATCAAGGGTAATCTATGGGCAGATTTCTAGATGCGATGCTTCCGAATATTACAAGTAAGTTCATTCCTTACTATGTTTCCTAGCACCAGACAATATCTAATGTGGAAACGCTATTTCTGCCGCTATCTAAAATATAATCAGTAATCCAGCAAGGATAGACAAAATTGTAAGTATTGACCTGTCTTTGTTTTTTGCAAATGACACAATACCCAATATAAAGCCGATTACTCCTAAACCAGCAATAAATGGAGTAGGTATAGGAATTCTGATCGAAATTCCTAGATGATTAGCTAAGGCTTCTTGAGGAAATACTTTTAATTGCATTTAAAAACAATAAATTTATTTATTAAAAAGCTTGCTATTCCTGTAATAATAGAGCCTGTTAAAGCTGATATATTGGACCATAAAACCTGTGATATACCTAGTAAGTTATAAAAAGATAGGTTAGAAAGTATAAAAGCATTAACTATAGCTGCTGCACCTATAACAGAGGTGAATTTTATATAGGAGCCTTCTGTTTTAAATGTATATTTTTTATTCCAGTAGTATCCATTAGCAGAATAAGCTAAAAAAGAAATACCTTTAAACAAAAAATTTATGTAACCGCTATATACACCAGTGATCTTCCAAAGTGTATTTAATATGATAAGGTCTAATAAAAAATTTGAAGCACCAATAATAGCATATAATATAAATTGTTTCATATTTTTTTTACCCACTATTAGCCCCCCTTATATATGATAACATTATTATACTACTAAGCATAAATTAAATTTATTATAATGGAAATTTTTTGAATCGTTAATTATGTAATAAAATACTTTGGTTTCAATAGCAAAATAAATTGATATGAATCCTATGATACTATATTTTTTATATTACATAATCTGAATTGGACAAGCCTTGCATGAGACATTCATCTGCTTCCTCAGTCGTAATACTCCTTCACAAGCAGTATTACGACCTCAACGTAAGTTGAGATGATGAAACGATACTAATACGAAATTGTAAAAATCCTAATCTTCTACCCACTATTGACATAGAGCCTAAACAATTAGAACCTAAGGAAATAATCCTTAGGTTCTAATTGTTTAATAAGATAATTTAAATTATAATATCAATTGAAACTTATCTAGTTTCCTCGCTTTTTAGTTCTTTCTAAATAGTCATATAATGTCCATATAAATTCACAACCTTTTATTCTGCCCAGCCCACCGTGACTACAATCAATTTCGCTATATTTTTCTATTCTATCTCTTCTAACTCCAGGGCCGTTTATTAATACAGGTACTGGATCCCCACTATGCTCTCTTCTTTCACATGGTGTTGAATGATCTGCTGCAACAGCTATAATTGTATCATTTAAGTTATAACTTAATATATTTTCTATAAGCTTGTCAAACAATTCTATAGCCTCTACTTTTCCCTTCGGATTATCATCGTGGCCCATTATATCTGGTGCTTTTAAATTGACTACTACAAAATCATTATTTTGCAACTCCTCAACTACCTTTTTTGCTTTAAGTTTTACATTTGTATCTAAATTCCCAGTCATTTTTATATCTGTAGCTGTACTAAATCCGGCTAATCTAGCAACTCCTAAAACTGTTCCTTCTGCCGCAACACATGAGGCTTTGAATCTTAATTCTTCAGTTATCTTTCTCATATTCGGCATCATGCCAGCTCCCCTTGTGAGGATAAAGTTTGCTGGTAGTTTTCCTTTGACTTCCCTATCCTTGTTAATTTCATGTTTTTTTAATATTTCATTCGCTTTTAGTAAAAATTTATTCAGAACATTTGCAGTATGCATAGATTCTTTACTTCCATCAGTTGATTGAACTTTTTTATATTTTGTTTTTCCATCAATTATTTTAGGATCTGAATCAGTTATATTTTCACTAAGGTCTTGACCTCTCAATATTAGTACTGCTCTATGTTCTGTGGCTTCTTTAAACAATATTTTTATCCCATCTATTTCAATACCATTAATTGAATCTGCTAATATATGAGTATTTTCTCTAATACGTCCTGCTCTTCTATCTACCACATTGAACTCTTCATCTACTGTTGCGAAATTGCATCTAAAAGCTACATCCCCAGGCTCTAGCGTCAATCCCGCTCCAGATGCTTCTATAGGTCCTCTTCCTGGATAATCTTCTAAACCATAGCCAAATAAAATCATATGTCCTAGGTCGGTTCCAACTGGTACCCCTGGCCCTAATAAATCCATAATACCAGTTGCACCTGTCTTAGCTAATTTATCTAAATTAGGAGTTTTTGCATATTCTAAAGGTGTCATATCACCTAATTCTTTACAAGGTCTATCCCCAATTCCATCTGCTATTGCTAATATTACTTTTCTTTTCATGATTTCATCTCCAGTTATTACCTTATTTTAAAATATTACTTGTAGCCAAGTAAAGTACATAAGGGATATAGTTATAGATGCTATCAAACAAGCTAAAAGTCCAAGTTTTAGTTGGTCTGATACATCAAAATAACCTGTACCAAAGTATAGTGTATTTACTTTTGAATGTGGTGGTAATGTGATAGTATAGGATATTCCAAAAGAACACGCCATGGCTATTGGTACTGGGTCCATACCCAATGTTTGAGCCAATGTAACTATAGTTGGTATCAATATTGTTGTACGTACAGTTTTACTTGTAAATATTAAATGACTAAATATTGAGGTAAATATAAGTATTACTGCTACTAATCCATGATTCATAGTTTCCAATCCTAATGCACTTACTAGACCTCCTATTATATAACTTGCTCCACCTGAATCATTAAATGCATTCCCTACAGCATATGCACCTGCTGAAAATATCATTAGGTCCCACTTTATATCTGCTTTCTTCCATTCTATTACTCCAATCTTTGGTAGTAAACAAAGTAGCATACTCAAAACAGCTGTCTGCTCTGTGCTTATTTCAAAACCAAACCATTGTTCGTGATAATTTCCAGTAGCCCATAAAAGAAGGGTAATTACAAATATTGCCGCAGCCCTTTTTTCTAATGCTGATATAGGTCCAAGATCATCTAATTGTTTTTTTAGTATGCTATTAGATTCTGATGATCCTTTTAACTCATCTTCTACTTTATAAAGTTTGTAACCTATAATGAACACTAATAAAGATGTTATTACTGCCTGTGGTAAAGATCCTAGTAACCATTCCATGTATCCTAAACTTGAGCCAGTCATCTCATTAATAAACCCTAGAGCTAGTACTTGTGCTGATGTAGCAGTAATTACCATAGATGTAGCAAATGCATTGTTTTGAACTCCTTGAAGTGTCATGAGCTTTCCGAATTTACTTTTTCCAGGAATTTGTTTATATACTTCTAAGAGTACAGTTACTATTGGTACCAATAGTGCTGCTCTTGCAGTTGTAGATGGTACAAAAAATGCTACTACAAAATTTGTAAGTATTAGTGCTACCAATGTCCCTTTAGGAGTTCTACCAAGTTTTGTCACTAAAGTAAGAGCCAAACGCTTTCCTAAATTTGTTTCGTTAATTGCTGATGTCAATACAAACGCTGCTACCATTAGCCAAATAATATCAAATCCCAATGTACCGAATGCTATTTCTTGATCTTTTACTGCTCCTATAAGGGGCAATAATAAAATACTTATAATTGAGGTTTGATATATAGGTATCGGTCTTGACACCCACATTATAAGTGCAAATGTAAATATTGCAAGACTTTTCTTTCCTTCTATTGTCATGCCCTCTGGAGTTGGCATACTCATTATGACAATAAATAAAAGTATTGCTATAATTCCGCCTATCGTTGCTCCTTTTCCATTCTTTTTGCTTTTCTTTAGTGTTTTACCTTTGTCCATATTCACCTTCACCTAACCTCTCTTTATTAAACTTTAATTTTATTATATTCCGTATATATATATAACACAATTCTATTTAGTTTGAATATCTATAACGATATGTTATAATTAAGAAAAAAAGTATGTAGGTGATGTATCTATGGATATAGTCAAGTTAAAGTCATTTTTAATCCTTGCTGAATGTAAAAGTTTTTCTAAGACTGCAGATATCTTGTATTGCTCTCAACCAGCCATAAGTAAGCAAATAGAAAGTCTTGAAAACGAATTGCAAGTCCCTCTTATTAATAGAATTAGAAATAGGATTTCCCTAACAATACAAGGTGAACACTTTATACAATATGCTGAGGAAATTGTGAGATTATACGAGAATTCAAAGGAGCATATTAGACAGATTGAAAATCTCAACGAAGGTACCCTGTTTTTTGGTGCTACTAACTTTATAGGTGTGTATATTATTCCTAAACTTATAAAGAGGTTTCAAACGCTATATCCTAAAATAAATATAAATATGGTTATACAATCGTCTAAAAAACTTTTTTCGATGCTAGAAAAGCATGAAATAGAATTTATATTTTTATCTCATTATGTAGATATAGATCAAAATAAATATATAACCAAACCTTTTTGCACAGATGAGTTAGCATTAGTACTAAATAATAATCACAGATTGTCGGATAAATCCAGCTGTAAATTAATTGATGTTAAAGATGAGCTATTCATTACAAAAGATTCAAATTCGTCATTATATAAGTTCTTAGATGAAAAAATGCAAGACTTTACTTTCAATAGAAAACTCATAATAAGTAACCAAGAAGCCATTAAACATGCAGTCATAGAAGGTATTGGAATTTCCATTATGTCAAAAATTTCTGTGGAAACAGAAGTAAAAGCGGGTCTTATAAAAACATTAGAAATTGAAGATTATAATTTAACAAGAGAAATAAATTTAGTATATGATCGTAGAAAACATATAACACCAGCAGGGCAAGCCTTCTTCAAGCTACTAGCATTATAAATGTTAACGGAGCGTTGTATCATCAAAAGAAATGCAATTTTAGATAGACTAATTCATCATGCGTGTATTATCAAAATTACAGGTCCATCATATAGACTAAAAGGAAAGATGGACCTAATAGAAAGCAAGAAAAATAGCAACAACTAATTCTAATAATTGTATATTTTGAGATTCTAAAAGTTTACAATTTAACGAAACCTATCCCATGGGGTGGAGCCCTAGTTTTTGTAATGTGCCCTAGTTAATATTTCTTTTCGAAACCAATGCCTGGTTAAGATTTAATCCCTTTATGCCTTCTTGATGAATCATTTCAAGTAAATCCTCGGCTTCGGCAAATACAAGAACTCCATAGGTCTTTACCCCTTGATTTTTAGCATACTCTAAAGCTGATTTATAAAATTCATATTTTCCTGTTCTATGTTCAAGAACATTTACCGCTGCTTCTCGATCAACCACATATTCAAGTAAGCTTATATAATGATGGTTATATGCTTGAGCTTCCAATGGTGAATCATTCTCAAAACCTACTGGATTTACCAACCAACCCAATATGAAAAATGCAGGATATTTAACACTAATATGTTTTTCATCACCTAATAGAGCTGTTCCGCTTTTACTGTTTTTTAATTGTATCCCTATTACTTCGTTGATTTTCTTATCAGGAGAATCTGTTCTTATACCAGCCCATTCAAATTCAATATCCGGATACTTCAATTCTAAGTTATATAGCTCTTCCATGGTTAAATCATTTTCGAATATTATTTCCATTGATACATAAGAAACAGGATTTAACTTTTCAAGATGGTTTATAACATTCTGTTTCTTTTCCTCTATATAAGTCTCATTGATATCTGTATATCTAATATCTAGAAATATACTCCGGTTCAAAATAGGATCTTTATTAGAAGATACTATTTTACCACGCTTTATTCTATGATTAACATTATAACTTTCATCAGTAAACACATTTCTATAAGAGTACATAGCATTGTATTCGCCAAATCCCTTCTTATCTACTAATACAGTACTAGGACTTAAGCCAGGCATATTTAACTCAGAAATAGCATATACATCAAAACTGATATCACTATCTGAATAGCCAACAGTAATTTTTTTAGGATTATAATATATTGTATCAACTAATGGTGAGGCTATAAAAAATATCGTAATTACTAAAGAAATTACTATGGCTACAGAGGCAAACATCACTTTTCTCAATCTGTTATTCACACTTTTCTTCAGCTTAATAGTTTCTTCATCATGGTTTTCAGCTTTAGCTATTTTTGTTAGATTTTCAAACTCTTTATCCATAATTTCTGATAGATACTCTTCTATTGTCTCGTACTTTTCTATTTCTCGTTCAATATAATGCTTTTCCTCTTCTGTAACTAAGCCTTCTTTATATAGATTTAATAATTCTTTAAAGTCCATTTTCTCCCTCCAATACAATTTTTAGTTTTCTTCTTGCTCTAAAGAGTATTGTCTTTGCAGCACCTTCTGTAATATCTCTTGATATGCTAATCTCCTTAATTGAAAATCCACAGTAATAATAAAGGATAAGAATTTCTCTGTAGGAATCCTGGAGATTTATTACTAGATTATATAAATACCTTTTTTCTTCTGATTCAATTATCTTATCCAATGGAGTCTCATTACTAAATAGAATATTTTCTAATCCAGTTTCACTACTATATTCTTTTTTCTTTTTAAGAAAATCTAAATATAGATTTTTGCAAACTCTAAAAATCCAATACTTAAAATATTCCACATCATTATCGAGAGATAAATAGGCTTTGAAAAAGGTATCACTGGTCAAGTCCTGATGTTAGCATTTCAAGATTATTAAATATCTTCTCTTCATCCCAGTTCCACCATTGAAGCTTTAACAGCATTTCAATTTGTTCATCGCTAAAGCGTTTCTTGATAAACTTAGCTGGATTACCACCGTATATTGTATATGGTTCAACACTTTTTACTACTGTTGAGTTAGCAGCAATAATCGCACCATCACCTACCTTCACTCCTGGCATAACAGTTACATTTTGACCTATCCAGACATCATTGCCAATCACAGTATCTCCCTTAAAGGGGAGTTGTTCTATTGTTGGAGTAACCCTTTCCCAACCCCCACCAAAAATATTAAAAGGATATGTTGTTATGCCATCCATCCTGTGATTTGCTCCGTTCATAATAAACTTAACACCCTCTGCTATTGCGCAAAATCTACCTATAATTAACTTATCTCCTAGGAATTCATAATGGTGTTCTATATTATCATAAAATTTCTCAGGTGACTTTTTGCTATCACTATAATAAGTGTATTCCCCAATCTCTACATTTGGTCTTTTCGGCAGATTACTTATATAACAAACCGTTTTGAGGTTTTCATTTGGATATAGTTTATTCTTATCTGGTCCAGACTTCTCATTTGGAAAATTATACTCATTTATCTTTATATTCATCTAATTATCATCCTCTCATTTTTTTATAAAACAAAAAACCTTTCCAAACTGTCAAGTTTCGGAAAGGTTATAGGTATCATCTATATAGAGTTAGCACAAAGCAACTATTCTAAAACAAGAATAGCATAAAAATACTCTATAAATACAAGTGAAGTATAATACAATTATAATCCTATCCAAAGCTTACACTAGTTTAGTCCAACTGAAAATAACATATCCTTATATCAAAAAGAATATGCCAACTCTACTTATACTACTGTAAATAATAAAAACTGGATAAGATTACATGATCATTTTAACTAATCACCTCAAAGTTATAAATTTGTACATATAGATTATAAGATTTTTGAATTACATAAGTCAAAGATTAAATCATTGTAAAATTTAACCCTCTTGAGGAAGACAATATCTTTCCCCTTTATAAGATTTCTACATACCTCTCTGCTCCATGCACACGAGTTTGTTGTCCATCTTTTATTAAAATTGTTAGTAGTTAACCCTTTAAATTATATGTAATATTTCATTTTTACTTTACTGTTTTGTTGATGAAATTAATTTCATACTTCTTTTCACCGTATTTTTCTGCGTTGTCAATAATCACACCTTCTGTGAGGGTGATACGCAAAACAATTGAGTTTGGATTGTCCTCATCACCAACTTCATCGAACCAGTCAAAGATTTCTTTAAATTTAGCTCTAATTTCTGCATTCTTCTCGTCCTTGACCCAACCGAGATTTTCAGCCCTGCCCTGAAAAGTGTACCAACCTAACCCAGCGACAGAAACCTCTTTGTTCTTCTCAATTTGTAGTATTTTATTTTTTTTTGCATCCGTAGAAACATAAAATATGCCGTCTTCATAATAGGCGCAAACCATACGAACAGCAGGGCTAGGACTGCCAGCAGCGTTCGGGGATAATGATATTGTCGCAAGTGCAATAACTTCCTCTTTACCATTTCCGCAAAGTTCCTCCATAAGTTTCATCGCATTTTCGTATTTGCTCACTTTAAATTTCTCTTTTCAAATTTTTAGTGCTGTAACTATAGTCAAACCACTTAAATCGTGCCCAAGACTTACAATTCCAACCTTAGCCACAAAACGGGACGAACGCCGCCTGTACATTTGCCATCGCTGATATTGCCTTTCAATATATTGTTGCCTTGGATACCTATATTACCGTCAGTCCCGAAGATGTACACGGCTTTTACATTAACACGGCCGAGTGACCGAAGCCACCACCAACAACACCATTCTTTTCCCTGAAGTCTTGCCAATCGCTTACTGTTGTTTTCATCTTTTCCTTCAAACCAATATCTTTGATTTTTTCCTCGATTATACAGTTTTTAAAGGCTATCACCAAAATATTTGCACACTTCCTCAATGCTTAATAAAAATACTCTGTCTTGTGTATCTGCTCCGCCTTTTGAACCATACCACTGATTGTCAGGATTTTTATTTATTACCGGAATGATTCTTGATTTATCAGCTGCACTGAATTTGTCATAAAATTCACCATTAAGATATTTTCTTAACGCGCAGTCAGCCCATGTTATATCTTTATAAGCATCATGGTAAACCCGTTGTTCTATAATTTCTTCGGTTATAATCAAAGTAGTGTTGTTTTGTATGTTAAGTATACGCCAATTATAACCGCCGAATGATAATGATGAGCCGATTTTAACATCTTCCATTTAAAATAAAATAACATAATCTTTGAATAAAAAATAGACCTTTTATCCATTTATGGTTATCTTGGCTCGAGTCGATGGAATTGATGTTAGGGGGCGATTTTGCACGTGGCGTATACGGAAACATATCCACTGGCTGCACTCCCAACACTTTAAATAATACTTAGATCGCAATATATAATTGATGCGTCGTAAATAAACACTAGATAGGCTATACTAAATAGGACAAGCTGATTCCGAACATGATATAATAATAATAATAATAGTTATCACGGGGAGGAATTTTAATGGCAAAACATTATGAAGAACCATTCAAAAAGCAGATAGTAGCTTTATATAATAAT
>NZ_JAWRHZ010000038.1:0-3306 GCF_040308045.1 Proteiniborus sp. | reverse complement strand
ATTGGATGTATTTAAATAACTTCAAAAGGGTTTTTAATTGTCTTTTTAATCTGCTGAACCTTAACATTGGATGTATTTAAATTTATAGAGACCAGAGAAGTCTCCTCCACCTCTAACAAGCTGAACCTTAACATTGGATGTATTTAAATACTAAAAACGGTCTGATAACCTTAAAAACTCGATTGCTGAACCTTAACATTGGATGTATTTAAATAAGAAAGTCTAGATGAATTAGACCTGGTTAATAAGCTGAACCTTAACATTGGATGTATTTAAATTCTAAAACCATTTCATTAGTATAATTATTATAATTAGCTGAACCTTAACATTGGATGTATTTAAATTAAAGAGTCAGAATGGGAGTGGGAAGGAGAGAAATTGCTGAACCTTAACATTGGATGTATTTAAATAACTATTGCTAATGGATATAATAACCTAAACACAGTAGCTGAACCTTAACATTGGATGTATTTAAATTTAACAAAAGCATTGACATCGTTAAAATAGAAGAATGCTGAACCTTAACATTGGATGTATTTAAATACAAAGATAGTGAGATGTTACTGGCAAGTGTTTTTGGAGAAATTTCGGCAAATAATTTTACTGAATTTTTCCCAGTTGGATATTAAAATAATGACTTTCTGTGTTCTAGTCTATAACTCTTGCCAGACATACTAAAAAGCTCACATCTATACGTGATTCTGTCCAGTACTGCTGTTGTTAAGGCAGGGTCGCCTAATAGTTCTGTCCAGTCTTCTAAGCCTTTATTGGATGTGATAATAATTGAAGCCTGTTCGTGAAGTGCTGATACTAACTGAAAAAATAGATTTGCTTCTTCTCTTGTTATTGGAAGGTAACCAAGTTCGTCTATTATGACAAGGCTAGAAGATAATATTCTATTCATTTTTCCTTTACTTTTTCTTGATATTTCTTGTGTTTTTAGTACATGCATCAGGTTATCCATTGTTACAAAGCTAACCTTATACCCTTGTTCCACTGCTTTATATCCTAATGAAATTGATAGATGAGTCTTCCCTACACCTGGAGGGCCTAGGAAGATAAGGTTATACATCCTATCTATCCACTCCATTTCTAATAGCCTGTTGACTTGCTTTTTTGTTATAGATTTTTGAAAATCTAAGTCAAAGTCTTCTATTTTCTTTATTACTGGAAATCCTGCATTTTTTAATCTTCTTTCTTGTGCTTTTTTATCTCTTAATCCTATTTCACTATCAAGTACTTTTATTAATATATCTTGATATGAGTAGTCGTTTAAATCGGCTTCTTCAACGATTTTATCTGCGTTAATTCTTAGGTAATTTAGGTTAAGTTCTTTTGCATGTTCTTTAATTTGCTCTAGTTTATCCATGTCTTTTTATCTCCCTTCAAAGCATTTATATACTCATCAATGTTTCTAATTTCAGGTTTTAGATCATGATACTTTGAGGAGACGGATAGATTTGCTTTGTTATATTTCTTTTCTAAATTTGTTTCTTTCTGAAGTCTTAGATATTCTAGTGTATCTTTAAACATACCTGCACTAAAAAGCTTTCGCTTTACACAGTATTCTACTGCCTGTCCTATTGTTTTCTCATCATAAGCCCTTACTACTGATATTATTAATCCAAATTGGTCTCTACAATATCTCTCTTTTTCTTTTCGTATATTATCTAATAGTTCTTTTGCTTTATCTGTCATTCCAAGAGCTTTAAAGGCTTTATCATACATTTCATCTTTGGTTTTCTTTTTTTCTCTTTCTGGATGGTATATTTGAATTAACTTACCCTTTTGATTACTAATACTATGAGTTGCTATAACTAATCCGGTATCTAAATCAACTATATTCATCTTATTATCATTTATTATTAGTTTAACTTCTTTACCTGGCCTGTATGTGCCTTTTGGAATCTGGTATCTATTCTGCTTGTATGATATGGTATTGTTTTTTCTAACAGAATAGGTTAAACTATCATTAAGTTTAATATTTTCAAACAGGCTAGGTACTTTCTGTAAGTGTTCCTTTTCCAGAGCAAACACTTCTTTAGGTACCTTTCTTGTTATTTCATGTACTTTAGCATTACCAGTTCTATCTAGCCATTTAAATGAGTCCTCGTTTAGTAAATCAATATCTGCAAAGGCCCTATGCTTTGCAAAATTATATTTTGCATATTTAACTACCGCTTCAATTTTTCCTTTACTTTCTGGATCAAATGCTCTGCATAGCCTAGTTTTAAATCCCATGATGCTTATGTAACTTTGAAAACCCTCAGTATATATGATATCTCCATGGTTTTCTGATACAGCTAGAATCCTATCTTGATCATATACTATTTCTTTTGGCATTCCTTCAAAGTATTCAAAAGCTTTATTATGAGCATCTATGAAAGCTAGTGTATTAAAGGGCTTATCTCTCCACCATAGAAACTTATATCTTGAATGAGAAAGTACCATTGCAAAACAATATACTTTAACTCTTGAGCCATCACACTTAGATAGCCAAATCTCACCTAAATCTACTTGCGCTTGATATCCCATCGGAAGTTCTGGGACTTCTTCATACTGCCTTATACAAGAAACTTTAGGCAGTTCATATTTTTCCCTTAAATCCTTTACATAAAGTCTTAATGTTCTATCACTAAAATCCACTTCACCATACCTTTCTTTGAGCCAATCATATATTTGAGCAGTAGATATATCTCTAAATTCCTTTATCCAAGATAATATTAATTCCTTATGTCTATCAACTTTTTTGCTTCTATTCTTAGTTTCCTCCTTTAGTTCTGCATATTCTTCATAAGACATATTCCAGTATTTATCTACTGTCTTGTAGTTAATCTTAAGAAATCTACTTACCTGAGATTTATTGAATCCCTTTAATTTGTACTGCTTAATTTCAGCAAACATATTCCATCCCTTCAAGCTGTCTTCCTCCTCTGATAAAACATACCTTTAATTTTATCAGAAGATGAGGTATTATTGTATTAAGTTGGAAAATTCTCTCCCTTTTTGCTTGCCAAAACTTCTCCCTTTTATTATACCAGTCACAGAGAAGGCTAAGAAAGATAATAAACGCTGAACCTTAACATTGGATGTATTTAAATATTATTTTAATATTAATATAATCATTCCTCCTTTTGCTGAACCTTATATAAAAAGGAGAACTGCTTACATGAGAAAAAGAGAAAGAAGAACCTATACCGAAGAATTCAAAGAGCAAATGGTAAAACTATATGAAAGCGGTAAGCCTAAGAAAGATATTATGGCTGAATATGACTTAACGCCTACTGCCTTTAATACATGGATTAA